>JBFMGF010000051.1 GCA_040752675.1 Acidobacteriota bacterium | reverse complement strand
TGAAACCCTAAGGCTGTTGTTCCCATGATAAGAAAGGCAAGAATCATCAAGAGGCGCGGATGGCTAAACAGCAGAAAGCGATTATTCTTCATGTGTGCCTCCTCCCAAGCATAGAAAACTTATTAGGCGTAAAAGCACTGTCACCCTATATTGCTTATATTGGGATTGCTTTTACGGCATTTACGAAAACCTTTGAATACACCTATTTCTTTCTATTGCAGCCTTAAAAATACATCGACGATTTCCCTCGGTCAAGTCTAATTTTTCACTAAAAGATGCTAATTATTATAACTTGTTGAAAATAAAATAATTGTTCCATGATGGCTTCATTAGTACTTTATGCGTGGATTTTGATGATGCGGTCTGCTTCTTTTCGGTGCAGGCCGCCGAAAATGCGGGAGAGAAGCTCTATATATTAGTGGACGCTTGCTTTTTTGGGGATAGTGAAGAAGAAGGTGCTTCCTCGACCTTCCTGGGACTCTACCCAGATCTCGCCATTATACGTCTCAATGATTCTCTTTACGGTGGATAATCCGACCCCTTTACCCTGAATATCCCGAGTCGTCTCGTTCTTGAGTCTCCGAAAAACGAAGAAGATCTTATCCTGATCTTCCTTCTTGATGCCAACTCCGTTGTCCTTGACCCAGAATTTATAAAAACCGTTATTATCCTCGCATCCGAGCTCGATGCTCGGGCGATCCTGTTTCCCCATATACTTGATAGCATTATCGATGAGGTTCTGAAAGACTTGCCTAAAGCGGTTTCTCTCACAGCAGATGATTGGAAGTGGAGTCGCGATCTGTATCTGGATTTTCTTCTGCTCAATCTGCTGCTCCAGGCTCTCGATGACGAGATCTACAAGCTCCCGAATGTTTGTATTTTCAAAAGATAATCTTCTTGATTTGATCCGTGAGAGTTCCAGAAGATCTCCCAGAAGCTCGGATTCTCTCTGAATATTTCGTTCGATGCGCTGGAGTCGGTCTCGCATATCCTCGTTAATTTCCGCGCCATGCTTTCTCAGTATGGAGTTGGCTAATCCGGCAATGTTGTTCAGGGGAGCATTCAGATCGTGAGAGACGGCGCGAAGGAAGTCCTCCTTCTCGGCAATCTCACTTTCTAATCTCGCGTTCATCTTATCCAGAAGTATCCTTTGTTTTTCCAATTTCTGATTCAGCATGCTGAGCTCATGGTTCTTGTCTTCCGTCTTCTTCAGGAGATTGATGGCATTGGCGTTTGCCTCTGCCAGCAGTTTCCCCTGAAATTCGAGCTCTTCCTTTGCCGACTTGAGCTCGCTTGTTCTTTCGATGACCCGGTTTTCCAGCTCCCGGTTCCACGACTCGATCTCCTTGTTTGCCTTCAGGAGTTCCTTCTCTTTTTTGCAGAGACTCTCGGCCATATCGTTGAATGATTGTGAAAGCTGGCCCAATTCATCATGACGCGAAACATCTATCCTAAGGTCGAAGTTTCCATCGGCTATACTCTTGGTTGCCTTCATCAGATTCTTGATAGGAGCAGTCACAAATCTTAAGAAGAGGAAAGATGTCAGGAAGGAGATTGTGAGAATGATGATGTTAATGAGGATGATGCGATTGGTTATTCCTCTGATGAGATCTTTCTGTCGCTGCAGGGAGATACCAACCTGGATTGTCCCAATCCTTTTCAGATTCTTGGTATCTTCGATGAAGAAGAGGTCTTCTGAGGAGTCAGAGGTTGTCCAGATGGGGCTTGATATATTTATTATCTCGGTATCGGGAATCTCTTGAGCTATCGTTCTGTCATATTCCAGCGCCGTCTGGATGAAGGTGCCTTTCCTGGCTTTGTTGAGGAATTTGCCCCCTTTGGAGGAGATGATTTCACCCTGCGCATCCAGAATGATGACATAATTCACATCCTCGTCTCTAAGGACTCCATCGATTAGAGTGTTCAGCCCCGCCTGATCGTTGATCAGAACGCTGTATTCGCTGTTATAGGAAAGATTTTCTGCAAGAGAGATGCCGCGCTTTTCCAGCTCCTTTCGCATTTCCCTTTTCTCATGAATGATAATGTTGTACGTCAGTACGGTGGAGAGGAAGATCATCAAACCAGCAATGATTAGAAATAGTTTATGAATAATTTTCATGGGCTTTATCTTGAATCCTCTACGCCAAAAATCATCATGGCCTGGCCGATGATTTCATCAGGCAATTTGATATCAATAACATTGGCTGTCCGCATATTGAGAGCAAGAAGCTGCTTCCGTGGTTCCTCCAGATAGCCCTTGTGAAATTTCTTCCCTTGCAGGATGCTTATGGCCAATTTTACGGCCTGAGACCCCAGGTCGGAATAGTCGCATAACAGGCTGAACAGGGCACCTGAGGAGACATTGCTGCTCGAAAAACCGACGACTGGGATCTTATTTCTCAGGGAAAACAGAAGGATTGATTTCATTGTAAGCGGTGTGTAGATTGTCTTGTCTGGAATACTCAAGAGCACATCCACGTCCTTCTTAATGCTTTCAAGAAGAGGAAGAACGTTGGATTCGGAAGAAACCTCCCTAATAACCAGGCTCATATTGAATTCCTTGGCTTTCAGGAAAACCTCTTCAATATAATTCCTCGAGTTCTTGGGATCATACAGGATTCCGATCCTCATCCGGTTCGGGAGGATCTTTTTCAAGGCTTCGAGTTGGACGGATGGTGAGAAGTACGAGTCAACGCCAAATACATTTGGATAATCATTCTCTTTAAGCTCTTCTATCAGCTGTTTATCGAAGACCATGCAGTGGACGATGGGGATGTCTTTGACCAGGTTTGTGACGGATTTAGTGGCCCGGCTACCGATCGTGAAGATTAGATCAGGCTGGAGTTTTACAAGCTTCAGGCTGCTTTCAATCTTATTATTGGGATCGAAATATATAGGATGAATCCGAGCATTGACGCCTTTCCAATCAGGACAATAGATAATGCCGCTATAGGCTTGATTGTATTCCTTGAGATCGCTGCTAATGGCAATTGCGATGGTGTAGTCTCGAGCCTGAGCCAGGCTCCCCAAAAAACTCAGCCAGACAAGGAGAGGAAGGAACAGGCCAGCCTTAAATATTTTCTGCATGGCTTTCGATGCCCTTCTGTCCATTGTAATGAACATGCTGATGGATACAAAGCCAGTAGTTCGTCGCCTCAATGATAGTTGCGATGAATTTTAATGGGTCAGAGGACTTAACGGTGTAACTATTTGCGCCGTTCTGAGCGGCAGCCAGTTTTTCTTTTTCATCGTTGAGATTGGTCAGCATCACGATGGGAATGTTGTGAAGCATCTTATCCGATTTAATTCTTTTCAGCACCTCCTGACCGCTCATTCCAGGCATATCGATGTCCAGGTATATGAGCCCTGGCGTCGGCGCATCGTGATACTTACCCCTCTTGAAGACGAAATCTAATGCCTCCTCGCCGCTTCCGACTTCATAGATGTCATTCTTAATGTTTGCGTCCTTGACGGCGTCCTGGAACATCAAGCGACAATCTTCGTCATCGTCCACCAGAAGAATTTTGATCATGCTGTCGTTCGTCATGGTTTAACCTCACATAGAAAGAGATTGTTGCTCTGTCAGAATATTGATAATGGATTTCTTGAGATCAGAAAGAGTGAAAGGTTTATTCAGGACGATACTGTTAACCTTCGACAGGAATTCTTTGACTTCTGCGCTGATCGTATCGCCGGTGCAGATAAGAATCCTGTTAAGGAAATCAGGTTTTCGTTCCTTGATAGTGTTGTAGAATTGCATCCCATTGATATCCGGGATTCTAAGATCCAGTATGATTATGTCAAAATTCCGCTGTTCTAGCTCCTCAAAGGCTTGCTTCCCCGAACGGGCGAAGCGGATCGTGTTTTTATCTTCTTCCAGAGCATCCCGGTAAAAATCGCAGATGTTCTCCTCATCCTCAACCACTAAAATGGCGAGAGGATTCAATAAATCCAACTTTTCCTTGAAGGTTCTTTCCGTTTCATGAGCATGGAGTTGATCGGCCTTTGGCAGCTCTATAATGAATGTAGCACCTTCTCCTGGAGGGCTCTCCGCGGAAATCTTTCCAGAGTGTTCGGCAATGATCCCGTAGCAGATGCTGAGTCCCAGTCCTGAACCTTTGCCGACCTCCTTTGTCGTGAAGAAAGGATCAAATATTCTGCTCAGGATGCCCGCAGGAATCCCATGACCTGTATCCGAAAATCTGATAAAGATAGAATCGTTGCAGGATCCGGTGGAAATCGTCAAGATTTTCTTCTCCGAATGTTCCATGGCATGGCATGCATTCGAGTAAATGTTCACGAAGACCTGCTGCATATGGAATTCATCGCCATAGAAGCAGGGAGAAGGTTCTTCAAACACTTTCTGAACCTGAATATTAAACATTTTAATGAGACTGTTTCCTATGGAGAGAGAGCGCTCCAGAAGTTCATTGACATTCAGAAGCTTCTTTTCCGTTTTATGTTCCCTTGCAAAGCTGAGGAGATCTTCCACAATCCTTTTGCAGCGCATGGCGCTCTCGCGAATTTTTTCAAGCTTGGATTTGAACCCATCATGCGACTTCAAGAGGAGTATCTCTGTAAAACCCAGGACGGCGGTGAGAGGATTGTTTATCTCATGCGCCACTCCGGACGCCAGTTTCCCGATGGCGGCCATCTTTTCAGATTGAATCAGCCTTTGCTTCAATATCTCGCTTTCCTTTTTGGTTTGATAATTTGCGATGGCGTTCTGCGCGATGATAGGCAAGACTTCAAAGGCATTGTTCGATTTGATGACATAGTCAGAGGCTCCGGATTTGAGGGCCGAGACAGCCGAAGAGATGTCGTTTTCTCCAGTGATGATAATTACAGGAATATCACATGTCATTTGAATCTTTTTCAAAAGATCGAGACCAAAGATGTCGGGTAGATTGAGATCCAGGAAGATCAGATCATATTCTCCAAGGGGCTTTCTCAAGCAGTCAGTGCCATTGTTTACCACGTCAATTTTTGAAGAGGGGAAAGCCTGCTCAAGCTTTTCTTTTTCGAGGAAAGCTTGATCTTCATCATCTTCCACGATCAGCACAGAAATCTTTGCAGAAGTTTGCTCTCTATCCATATCAAATCTTATGTTCTCAAGGGGTAACACGCCAACTATACCCTCCCTTCTCAAGCCTAAAGGTAATATAATTTTCTGGTTTAAAGATGCAAGTCAGTGAAGGACTAATTTTGAGAGCGAAAGATTTCCAATGCGCCCAAGACCGAGGCGTTACTCAAGATGTATGGCAAGTGATCAGGGGCAGGATGTGATGACGCGTTCCTGGCCGTTGGTCTTCCAGCCGTAAGTTCCAGGGCCACAATTGTTCTCGCTGCGAACTAGATAGTAATATCCTTCCCCTGCCGGAGGGGAGCTGCGCGTGTCGTCCCACTGGTTCTGCGTGAGATCATTTGCGAAACAGCTCGCGCGGGTGAAATTCTTGTCGAGGAGCAACTCCCCGAGAAATCCTCCAGCCATGTCATACTTCGTGGCATCTGGCTGGGATGTCCAGCTAAGATGGGTCGAAGATGAAGTATTGGTCAAAGTGAGCCCTGTAACCTCGGCGATGATTGTGCCGGTCGCTGGCGTGACACTCACACACGACGAAACCGCACTCTCACAGGCGACGTTGGCATCCTGAGCCTGGACCCTGTAATATAACGGGAAGCCGGATGGCAGACCATAATCAGTATATTCGGTCACCGGTGCTTCCACCGTGGCGATGATGACGGATGAAGCATCACATTTCTGGTCGTTGCGCAGGATCAGGTAGTTTTCAGCATTCGGGACAGAGCTCCACATAAGCTTCGCCGCCCCGCATCTTGCCGTAGCAGATAGAGTCGGCGTCGCGAGCGCCGGGCATGAAGAATGATTCTGGTTTGAGGCATCGCCACCCGTTCCGCAGGCGATCTTATGCCGGTTGAATGCTGCAAAGATTGCGGCTGCATGCGGAGTCCCGTTCGACAGATCGCCGTCGTCGTCATCTACGTTGCGCAACTTCGTAAACCAGCTACCAGCGCCGCATCCATCCGAGTTCGGGATCGAGCAGTTGTAGGCGTTTCCGCCGGACCCTTTGCGTGATTTGTAGAACAGCTTCTCGGTCAATTGGTGGGATGTGTACGGGTCGAGCCCTTCTGCAGGCAGGTCGCGTGCTGCCAGGTCCCAGATTGTCTCTGCCGCGAGATGGCCTTCGCAATGCACTTCTTTCCCGCAGGGTCCACCGCCTCCACCGCAGTTATCCTTGACGAACCCATCAGCAGTCGCCGGCTTGTGGCTTGCGCGCTTGTCCCAGTCCAGCTCGCGAATGCCGGTGCAGTCGAGACATGCATCTCCGTAACCGGAACAGTCGCCGAAGTAGCTTCCTCGTCCCAGGCATGAAAAGCGGTCATACAGGATACCTGCGACATCTGCGTAAGCTTCTGAAGGATTGTCATAGCCGCCGCCGTCATTCTGGTCGAGTCCATGTCCCCATTCGTGAATCCCGATGCCGGATATCTCACCAAAATTCCGGCAGACTCCTTTCGAAGACTTGTAAAGAGTGATGCTCCCGCCCCAGCTCGCGTTACAGGTCCACCACGCCGAGTTTGGTTTAACGGTTACCTTTCCCTTTAGCCAACTGTTGTCGGGAAGCCAGTAACGAGCTTTCTCCTTGGCACGGTTGATGTGGAAGAAGCTCGTGCGAGCAGCATGAGTGTTTCCGGCGGAGTCTCCGTTCGGTACGGTGCAGTCAGTGCCGGAACTCTGTCGAAGGTCGACGTCGGCGTCAGCCGCGCCGGACTCGCTTAAGCTTCCGCAACCATCCTGAATCTGGACGTAAGAACCGTTTAGAGTCGTTGTGGCCTGAGCACTTCCGGAGCCGGGCGTGAACAGACCCATGTCGCTACAGGTCTGCGCCTGACCATCGATCGAGACGTCGGCATAGGGCATGGGGAAGCCTGACTGCTCGTTTCCTTCCCATCCCTGATTGTCGTTGGACATCGGATAGACGCCCCCTTTGACGCGCCCGTACTTCATGTCGTCGTAGAAGGCGAGGATCTCTCCGCTCGTCGCATCGACCTTGCCGACCCAGATCCCGCGCTCGTTCTCAACGCTGATTGTAAACCGCCAGGCCAGCCTGTAATCAACCCCTTTGCCCACCGGTCCAGTGTAACTTGAATCAGTGATTCCATTCTCCGAAGAAGGTTGACCTGTAGAAGGTGAAAAATTCATATAAGATAACATGC
Organism: Acidobacteriota bacterium; assembly: GCA_040752675.1. NCBI lineage: Bacteria > Pseudomonadati > Acidobacteriota > Acidobacteriota bacterium. Next base: position 29,316 of record JBFMGF010000051.1, on the reverse strand, counting down.
TCATAGAAGGGGAAACACTCAAATATACGAGCCTTACTGGTTCGGTATCTTGAACCGAGTCAGCGGAGGTGATCCCCATGTAAGCGTAAAGAAACTCGCGCGCTGTTGCTGCATCGTAAACTGGCTCTGATGGTGTTCCCGGCGTAATTTGTGTATTCGGCGTGAAAACTCCCCATCGGTCGGCGCCGAATGCGACAAGGTTTCCCATGGTGACATACATGATGAACCGTTGCTCCTCGACTGGGATACCGTTTACAACGCGATCGAATACAAGTATCCAGTGATCCCTGTCAATCATGCCGGAGCCCTGCTGGTTAAGGACCAGCTCGCTCTCCATGACTTTGAAGAGAGCCGAATTCTCCGAAACGAACTCACGCGCCTTCGCCTCGAGCTCTTTGAGGGAAATGATTTGAGTTGACGCCTGAGATGTATTCGAATTCGGGGTCGACCCATCAACGGAGAACCAGCGAATGACCCGGCCTTCCACCAGAGTCGGGCTTCCCGATCGGCGATCTATGTAGACTTTTAAGCTTCCCCCATGCTTGTTGATGAAACTTTTCCAGCCGATCCGCTCCTCCTCGAAACCTGATTCTGTGAAAGACTCGAGGGTCTCCGCGATGATTCCAACATGAGAGGAAGGATCGTAAATGACCAGCGGATCGAACCCGCTCTCCTCTTCCGGAATGACAGCTGCCCGGAATGATCCGGATGCAATAAAGCAGGCGAATGCCAAAAAACAAAACAAATCTCTCCTCAATTTTTTCATATTCTTCTCAACCATTTCCCCTCCTTATTTTCTTCGAATTTTTCTTGATCCAGAATAATTTCTCTGCTCAATCGCTCAGCATCATTAATATATACAGTTGATTGCTCCCTTTGCAATCATTCTTTAATGAACTCTTCAAAAAAATCAATTTTCCTGCAAAATTGGTATTACTATAATTGCAGATTTGGTCTTATGTAAGGTTTCAGCGCGTCTGGCGTAACAAGATCGACTCTTGTATTTAGTATCCGCTCCATTTCATCTGCCAGATGTACGAAGTCGAAGAGGTCAATCGCCTTCTCAAAGTCAACAAGCAAATCGATATCGTTTTTTTCGTGCTTTACCTTTTGCATAAGAGCCAAAAATTCCCACTTCATTGACTTTACTAATGTGTCAGATGGCACATTAGTAAATCAATTGTGACCTAGTATTGGTACTGGAGGCTGAGGCGGAGGACCCTGGGAGGCATGATCTCAGTTGGGCGGCGTTCCGTGAAAGTGTCTCCTGCCAGATCATCTTCTCTCAGATGAAACTGCGAATTCAGGAGATTGAAAAGATCAAGGAGAAGAACCAATTTGCTTTTCCCAAGAGGGAACAATTTTTCTACTCTTGTATCCAGGGTGATGTAAGCCTCTGTTCGGCTCAAACCTCTCCTTCTCGATTGAATGACAATCGGTCCCTGGTTGAGACCTTCGATGATGATTCTTCTTCCAAAGGGAAGCCCATCCCACCACCTGGCCACAGCGGCCACAGAAAAATTGCGGGGAAGGTGATAGTGGAAAGCAAATCGAGAGGTGAAGGCCCTATCAAAGAAGAGGCGCCCCCTCGAATTGATCAAACTGTTCGGGTTGTCGTAGAGTTCCCCGATGATTCCCTGGTCATTGTCGTATTCTGTGTTTCCTGGATTTCCCATTGCCACAGAGCGGGCGACGACGAAGGAAAAGAGCCACCAGTAATTCTTCCCTCTCTTTTCCCCGGTGATTTCAAAGCCCTGAGCATAGGAACCATGTCTTGGTGGATTCTCCAGGATGTACCGGTCTTTTCCGAAGGTAGCGGGGTCCTGATTATAAACGATCAGAGTCTGCTCATCTCCAGTTTCCGGAAGCTCGTCATCTCCAGGATCAAAAATTTCAACTGGGATATAAGAGGAAAAGGGAACTCCATCATTGACCGTTTCCATGAGTCGGTGTTCGTCTCTCTGGTAGGCAAAGAATTTCCAGAGCGCCTTTTTCTTCGTTTGGAACTCCAGACCAAAGAGGAGTTCATCAGTATAAGGTTGCTTGAGATTCTTAGATACTTCCGTGTAAGGCCCGCCAAATGATTTCAGGATTCCTGATTCTTCCCCTCTCTGATACCTGTCGTCTCCATTCATATCATCCCAGAGATAAAGCTCCCCTCCCAGTGAGTTGGGATTGGCCACTTCAAGATGTCTGCCCAGCAGTCGGTGATAATACCTGGAAAATCCTGCCTTGAAGACGAGCCTTTCCTCTTTGATGATTGGCACGGATATCCTCAGTCGTGGTGAAAAACTTTTCCAATCAATCAATTTCCTGGAAGAGGGGAGAGTTCCTGGCGGAATAAAATTTCCTGCAGGGCTCTCCTGCTCGGGGAGGATGCCCTGGTTCCATTCGAATCTGACCCCTGCGTAAAATTTAAAGTGAGATGCAATGCTTATTTCATCACTTAAGTACAGGGAAAGATTTCTCAAACTCTCCTCGGGTTTAATCAGTGTGTTTAGCCTTCTGACGGCAAAAGGCTCCCCTTTATAAAAGAGAAGATTCACATCATCAATGGCAGAAATTTCTGAATCTATGAAAGATCGATCCAGAGAGATTCCAAAATTCAACCTGTGATCCAGCCTTTCAAAGAATGTCTGAGATATCTTTGATTCCTTTCCATCGTTTCCCTCATTGAAATAGGAGCCAGCAAACTGAACAATCTGCTTGCTTCGGGTGGAGCGCTCCTGAAGCGATGCCGAACCCCTCATTTGACCAAAAAAGAGCTCCTCGGTGCTCTGCGAAGAACCATTGAACAGATGCTTCAAACGGAGCCTTGCATAGCCTCCTCTCGCATGAATGGAAAATTGCTCCGAGCAATCTCTGTCCCATGAGATCTGAAACAGGGCGTAGGAATCCTTTTTCTTTAAAGTTGCTTCCGGGCTTTTGAGTGGACCTGCTAAATAATCAGTGTTTCTGTAATCCTGGGAAGAGGCGAGGAATGTCATCCTCTCATTATCGGATAGAATGAGACCGGTTTCCAGGAAGGCCGTTCCCAGAACTATTTCAGGGATTCTCTGATATGCTGATATCTTCATCTCACTCTCCTCACGTGTTGCCGATGCGAAGAGATAGAATCGCTCTGGCAGGAGAGGCCCTTTCGCTTGAAATTCCAGTCTTCCTTTCCTTAGAAACTCCTCAATGAAAGGAGGATGACCCCTGACTTCCGGAAATGATTTTGCCGATGACTGTGTTGAACTCCCGAGATAATAAGACTGGAATGACCCTTGCCACTTGTTTATCATTCGTTCTTGCTGATCATCTTGACTTTTCCATCGCATTGAAGAGTCTTGATCTTTTTCGGCCTGATCTCCATCCCACCATGAGTCATTCCATACCGTGAGAATGTCAATGGCCCCGCCAGGCCTTCCCACATCAACCGGATGAAAACCTGTTGAGACCTGAATCTCTTTTACCGCACTAAACTCCGGGATGAAGAGGGCTCTTCCCCCATCGTAGGGGTCAGTAAAATCCATCTCGTTCAGAAAAAAGCTGTTCTGGGTCCAAGAGCTTCCATGAATTCCCATGAGAGATTGTAATCCTCCTTTGATCCCGGCATGATCGAGGAAATTCGTGTATGTGGCAGGTTCCAGAAGCTCAAGAATCTGCCAGATGCTTCTTGAAGTGGGAAGTCTTTCAAAATCATCGGATTTGAAATTTATTCCATAAGAAAATCCCTTCTCTCTCCCCGTTTGAACCCTCACTCTGAAATCGGATTCCGAATCATCGATAGTTATCGAGCTTTTTGCCTGATGCTCTTCTTCATACTTAACACCAGCAACATTTCTTTTTTCTTCGGCATAGATCTTATTTGAGGCTGTAGAAGGTGCCAGGAATAGAATAATTAAAAGGGGAGAAGCGAAGATTCTTAGAAAGGTGGAGCTTATGCTCAATGGCATTTTCGGAAATTTCCAGGTGCGGCTCTTCAAAACCCAAGGCTTTTCTGTCTTTACACTCTACTGATTTCTTCACGTCAAAGAGAAGCGGGATCAGACTCTGCTACTCGCAGTGCCCCATCGTCTTCAATTCCAGGATGTAGTCCTTCATCCTTGCCACATCTGAAGCGCCGGGGGCAAGCTCGATATATTTCTTGAACTCACCGCAGGCAGTCGGGAAATCCCCGCTGCGGTAAGCGCCGAGTCCGAGTTCCCGGTGCGGGTCTGCATATAGAGGATCGAGCTGTACAGCCTCGATGAAAAAGTTGAGGGCGTTCTGCCTCAGAGTCTCGGCTTCTTCCTTTTTTACATCGGCTTTTTTCATGTAGAGAATTCCGAGCAGATAGTGTGCAACGGGATCGCCGGGGACGATCGCGATGGCTCTTTTCAGTTCATCCTCTGCGATTCCAAACCGTCCGGCATTCATGTTGAGGAGCGCATCATCCTTGAGGAGCGACCTCACCCTTCGCTGAAAATCCTGAGGATCAACATTCGCTTTCGCCGGAACATCATTGATTTCGGGATGCGAAGAGAGGTATGCCCTGGTGTTTTCAATCCTCTCCTTGAGCTGTGGATGATTCCCAAAGAAGAAGGTCTCGAGCTTCGTTCCATCTCCATGGTCATCCAGCAAGAGTGAATAAACTTTCTCCATCTGCGCAGGGTTGTAGCCAAAGTTTTGCATCTTTTTGAGTGCCCCATCATCCGCTTCCCGTTCGAGGTTCCGTCCATAACCGTTAATGGCCGCTATGAAGGCAAGCTGAAGACCCAGGCCAAGGAGAAGATCGGCGACCTGACTGATACGGGCTGCCTTCCCCCAGTGCCCTTCTTCAGCGGCATGTCCGGCTTCACTTGCCGCCCAGATGCTCCCGGCAATCGCCGCTATCATGAATCCTATCTGCTTGTTTTGAATGCTTCTTTTATATCTGAGCATGTGACGGTTCTCGACATGGGTCATCTCATGGGCAATTACACCAGCAATCTGATCCTCATTTTCGAGCCTTGCAATTAGCCCCGTATGCACGTATATCGTGCCATGAGGGTAAGCGAAGGCATTGAGGGTGGGATCATTCAGTATCCGCACTCTTATTGCGAGCTGATCCTGGGCTGCCAGACCTTCTGGCTCCAGTCTTAAAGCAACGGTGTTGAGATAATCTTCAAGGAGTGGATCCTTGTAAAACTCCGCTTTTTCAAGGAATTTTTTCTCTTCCGCGCGGGATTCATCCCACAGACGCTTCTCATCCTTCTCAGGCTGAAAAGCGGCCCCTGAACTGCTGATCGGTGGAACCCTTGTAGGCATGCAGGAAAAAAGAAAGGTAAAACTTATAATCAAAGCTATGATTTTTCTTGGGATTCTTTTGATGATAAACACCTCCTTCCCGTAAAGGCGAGTCGATTAAAATCTTTATTAATCATTTTATATTCACTCAGAGTGAGAGTCAATCAGTGTAGAGCATCCTTGTAGCTCTTCTCGCCGGCAGTGATCTTAACAGGAAGTTTGTTTTGAGACGGCGGCATAGGACAGGTCGCAAATTCCGTGAAGGCGCAGGGCGGGTTGTAGGCTTTGTTGAAATCAACGTAGGTCATCCCCTTTTTGTCAGGCTTTTTCACATACAGGAATCGCCCTCCTCCATATGTCTCGAATCCGTTGGTCCTATCGCCAAAGACGATGAACAATTCTTCATCATCAGGTTCCCCCAGGGAATCCAGCCGGTAGGTCTTGCCGTATATCTTGAATTTTAAAGCCCCGGGAGATGGCTCTTCGGAGACCTTGCCCAGGACATTGACAATGGAGATATTCTTCGGTGGATCATAGGGCAGGTATTTAGCCTTGATTCGCCATCGCTTGGAAACCGGGAAACGTTCGATCCCTTTGAACTCTTTGATCTTTGGATTTTCGCTGTCTTTGAGGCGGATTCCATACCTGTTGTCGCGCTTGATGACATGCCAGCTCAGCGATCCACATGTCAGGACCGTCGGCTCTCCCTTCTCATCATCCTGAAGAATCATTTCCGTCACAGGCGTATCGCCGTGAAGGACTTTAATATCAGGCTTTATTCTAATCGTCACCTGCCCGTTGTCGAGAAAGAAGGAACCGATGAAATCAGGCGCTCTGTCCCCGGGGAAGAGAATCGTATTGGATTCATCCGCTCCAAAACCGTTTTCGCCTTCCTCCAGCCAGAACAATCCCGCCAGGCTGAGCCACCCGTTTTTGCTTGTCAAAGATTCGATCCGTTTGGCGTGCCAGTCATCGATCTCCTTGATGTAAGAGGTAACATCTATTTCTTCCGGTGGTTCAGTACTGCATGAAACGATCGTGAGACACAGGACTAACGAAAATGAAACGGTTATAATGGCTTTGAGATATGTGGACGTTGTTATTCTCCTTCATCTGTCTGCAGCATCCTTTATGCCGCCTGTAATATCTTAACATTTTCCAGTAGCGCAGCGCTTTCGGAAGCTCATCAGAGGGGGCTTTTTGATTTGCAGTGGCTCAGGGGCAGGGAAGAGCTGTGCGCTCGTTGCCGCTCGAGTCCTTGCCCATCGAGCCCTGACCGTCCGGGCATTCGTTTTCTGCGCGGATAAGATAGTAGAAGACTTTTCCATCAGGGGGCATGTCGCTGTCAGAAGAAGTAGCGTCGGAGCCATCGGATTCGATGCAGGATGCATCGCTGCTGAAGTCTGAAGGATCGGTCGAGCGAATCGTGTCGTAAAAGACAGATGTTGCGCCAGGGTCGGACGGTGGATTCCAGGTAAGCGTCGTGATTCCTGTTTCGCTACTGTGTGTGAGTCTAAGATCTAGAGCCTCGCCCGGTATTGCCCATACTTCAGGATTGGAGTCATCGCAGTCGCTTGGTCCATAGATGCCATCGTTGTCGTCATCCCACTTTCGGATCTCGATGTGGGTCACACCGTTTACCCTCAGCGGTGCGGAAAGATTTAGTGTTCCCGATGCAGTCTCGAAATGCTGTGGGGGTCCATCTTCAACGAGATCGTCTGCCTCTTCCAGTGGAGCCACTTCTTCCGGTGAATAGAGGCTCTTTTTAGGCAGCGCTTCATATGCGTGGTAAGGGCTTGAATGGTCCCGATCGATGCGCCACCGCCTGACAGTCACGGCAGGCCAGATTATCCCGGTCAAGGTAAGCCGGGCCGTGAAATCGGTCTCCTCGCTCGACTCAGTGTCGTACTTATCGTGATTGTAGAGAAGGATCGATTGAACATCGGGTGCTATGCTTCTCACTCCGGCGAACCTGATTCCTTCCAGATTCTGAGCCGGGAGCGCATCAAGGTCGTGGCTCATGTGCGCGAGGAGCTCGATGTAGTTGAAGATAGCCTTGCGGATGGTAACGATCCTGTCTTCCGTCCCATCTGCATTGTCATCCACTCTCATGAGTCCCGTCACAGAAGTGATTCCGTCACCATTGTAGTCGTAGGGCCAGACGGTTAGCGTCGCTTCATGATTTGCATACCTGTGGTCGCTCTCCGCTCGTTCAACGAGCCGCTGCATCCATTCGGCGCACCAGCTCGGGAAGTAGCCGTTCCCTTTGAACATCCGTCTCGATGCCGGATCTGTTCTGGGGATCCAGTCAGGCGTGCATTCGAAGGATGGGATATTCAGCTTCTCATAGAAGACCGGATCCATCGCAAGGGCTTTGTCTCGGACCTGCGTGATCTGGGATGTCGCAAGGTCGGCATGTTCATATTCGTGGATGGAGGCAAAATCAATCGGGGACCCCTTGCCTCCATGAGCATCACAGATCGCCTGGACTCTTGCCGCTCTCTTCCCATCAAACCGAGTATCGTTGCAGACGAAGTTTTGCTCCGCGATCCCGCCGCCCGGCTTATCGGCAGCCCCGGAGCAGTGGTATAACGCATCGGTCATCCATTCGATTGGAAGAAGATTTGCCGCCTCTATTCCCCCGACGACGATCTTGCTGGTGTCAAACCCTCTCTCTTCAAAGGCTTTAAGCACCGCATTGACGGTGTAATCGTAGAATTCGTAATATTCATCCTTGGTGCCGGACCAGAAGATGTTGAGGTTATTCTCATTGCCGATGCTGTAATAGAAATCCTTTGTAGCCTCGCCGTAGCGATCGATCAGATGGAAGACGACCTCCCTAACGAAATCGTGCCACTGGAGGTATTCTTTTGGCGGGGAGATGCTTCCATGTCCGCCGGATCTAGCGGGGACAGGTTCTGATGCCAGATCTACCGGGATGAAGCAGAAGTTGACCTGCAGCCGTTTTCTGTGCTGTCCATGAACGACGTCCCATTCATCATCCACCCGCCTCCAGTAGTAGACTGGTGTCCCGATGGGGTCATACTTTCGCAGATAGCATAGTGGAAGCGTGAAATTATCAGGCGTATCCGGGTTATCCGGTGGGTGCGAACCGCGATAGTCGAGGTCCCAGACGGGGTTGACGAGCTGGTTTACTTTAACGATGTGATTTTTATCATCGACTCCGACGACCTGAGTGATTTCGAACTCATCCCGGTCGGCAACCGTGACGTAATCCCCGGGATGAAAATCCTCGCTGAGAGGACGATCCGGGGTAATCCCGAAGAGAGGCCCCTCTTCAATGTCTTTAACGGTCAAGAGCGTGTTCTTCCCCTGGTTCTCCAGCGATATGATCTGGCGGGTCTCTTTTTCTCTCACGACGTTCGGATTGCCATCGATTATGCCGTTGTGCCAGTAGTCGCTCGCGAATGGCCAGTCCCTCTGGAGCGACCAAGCATTCGGGTTGATGGCATTCACAGTATCCATCATATTGTAGGAATCGTACTGGTCGTACATCCGGCTAGTGTCGAAGCTCGGTTTGCAGATGCCGGAGAAGAACCATCCCTTCCATGGGGCCATCGGTCCCGTCAGGTTTATGTTCCATGATACTGTCGGATCCGCAATGACTGGTCTCGTCGTGAAAGACCATGAATCGGCGGATGAATCTATCGGCAGTCCATCGTAGGTGATCGCATAGACTTCGACCGTGTATAAGCGGGAGGGGTTGAGGGGGTTATCGGGCTTTATATAGACCGCATGGCCGTTGTCATCGCCGCTGTCGATGTTCAAATAAACCTTGCCACTGAAACCCGGTGCGAAAGTCTGATTGGGAAGGAGCATCGGAATCGGCTCTCCTCCATCCGGGATCAGCGTGGCGGTGATGGAGTTGGGGTCGATCTTCCCCTTGTCGCCGTTGTAGTCTGGTACCAGGACCTCGAAATAGATAGTCGTCCAGGTTGTGACATCGACTCGCTCTTGGTATGGCCTCGGGATCGGATTGACCTGGTCGACGAAATTCAATTCCGGGGGCCTCGATGCAAAGCAAGGCTTGCTGGAAAGGAAAAGGAGTGCGAGTAGAAAAAGACAGGCAAAGGCAACATTAAATACTGAAGCGGTGAGAAAATTCAATGAAGAAAGAGATGCGGATGGAATCAAGTTTGATAGTTTGAATCGGCATGCCGATGAAAACATTTTAGCCCCCTTGATGCCTTATCGTTTACACCATATCAGATCGAAAATCAAGTTTTGATAGTGCCTCTTCTCCACAATCATAGCTTTCGCTGGGCGGGTATAGGTTTCTATTTTTTCGCTTCTTTGACTACTTCCTCAAAGACGCGGAGGAAATTAGCGCCCAGGATCTTCTTTACGTCCGCCTCGCTGTAACCACGCTTGAGGAGATGTAATGTGATGAGGGGATAGCCGGTGACGTCATTCAATCCTTCAGGGTAGCTCCCCGCACCATCGAAGTCTGAGCCTAGCCCCACATGCTCTACGCCTGCAATCTTGACTACATGCTCGATGTGGTCGATGAGGGTTTCGATACCTGGAGACGGGGGAGCATGTTTGGCCCAGAGAGCGGTAGCCTCCGTCCAGTATCCCGACTGGTCGTCCTTGTATTTCTCCTTCAGCTTATCGAATTCAGGTTTGAGCGTCTCCCTGACCTCTTTTGATTTCTTGTTGAATGCATCGTCGAGGAAGCCGGAGAAGAAGTTGATCTGAACGACTCCCCCTTTCTTTGCGATGGCTTTGATTGCATCGTCGGAGAGATTCCTCGGGATGTCGCAGAGTGCGCGCGTCGAGGAATGCGACGCTATCACGGGCGCACGGGAGATTTCGAGGATGTCCGTGATCGCCTTCTCGGAGATGTGGGAAACGTCGATGATCATGCCGATTCTATTCATCTCTCTGACGACATCGCGGCCGAAATCGCTCAGGCCGTTCCATTTTGGCTTCTCGGAAGTTGCGGCATCGCACAGGCTGTTGTTCTCCCAGTGCGTGAGGCCGATGTACCTCACGCCGATGCGGTAGAAATCTCGCAAGAGCCTCAGGCTTCCCTCAAGAGGGCTTCCGTTCTCCATGCCGATGAGGATGGCTCTCTTTCCTGCCTTGTGTATGCTTCTTATATCCTCTGGTGAATAGGCCATGCATGCCAGCTCAGGATATTTTTCAACCTGATGAAGTATCTCATCTATAGTCTCGAAGGCTTTTTTGGATGGCTGTCTGTCATCGTCCTCGTTGGCAGTGAAGACGGCAAAAAAGGCAGCGTCTAATCCCCCTTCTTTCATCCTGATTAGGTCAAAATTCCCTCTGTCGGACCTCTGCCCGATATCGAACCCTTTGCTCAGCATCGCAAGCGGCGTATCGGTGTGCGTATCGATGATTATCGCGTCTTCGTGGATTTTCTTCGATCTCTTCCACAGCTCTTCATCAGCGATGTTCTTCGTGCTGTTTTTAGAGTTGTTCTTGTTTTTAGCATCGGCTTCAGCCAGGCCGGCGCTCTTCGTCTTTGCCAGGCACGGGTAGTATTGTCCATGGAGATAGAAAGTGGCAATGAAGAAGAGGAGAAAAAGGCTCGCAAGAAATTTTTTAACGCAGATTTTCATTTTCGTTCCTCAGATAAAAGGGTCTTGATGATCTCCTGGAGTTCCGGAAGGCTGGGATCGTCAGGAGGGAGAAGCTCAACGGCCTTGAGATATGCGGCGCGTGCTCCTGCTGGGTCGTTGAGGTATAACAAGAGGATCGAGCCGAGGGTCTTCGCGAGGGAGGCTGAAGGAGAGCTATCAAGAGCGCGTTCATAATAGTCTGCGGAGAGCCTAAATTTCCCTTCGGCATAGGCGATGCGCCCCAGTCCTTCGAGTGCCTTTGCTGCACGTGGGTTTAAAGTAACCGCCCGTTCGAAAGCGCCACGCGCCAATGCGGCTTCTCCGTGCGCCATCTCCAGATAACCCAGCTCCACTTCGACATCGGGGTCGGAAACCCCTTCCTGTTTGGCGCGTTTCAAAAGTTGATGGGCTTCATATAGTTTTTCATCCAGGATTAACATCGAGTAATATGCAAGATAGGCTTCGGCATGCCGCGGGTTTAGTTTGAGCACCTGCTCGAACTCTGCCTGAGCTTCGACCCTTGCTTCTTTTTGATGAATCTGGTCATTGCGCCATTTTTCCTTGAGCGCGATGGCGAGATTAAGATGCGGGATGTCGTTGTCCGGTCTGTCAGAGACAAGGCGACGGCAGAGTGTGATGGACTGTTCAATATTCCCGGAAGCGAGATGACACTGTGCCAGTGCGATTGCTGCAGGAACATTCTCTGGATTCCTCGTCAGGAGATTATCGAGAAGGAGGATTCCCTTCTTCGGGTCTCCTATCTGAAGCTCCCTGCGTGCCATCTCGAGGTCCTCAATCCATTTTATCCCTTCTTTGGGATCGATATGAGGCAAAGCACCGCCCCTGCTTCCGCCGATGTAGCCCAGCGATTCCATCCTCCGGCGGAGTTCGAGGAGCTCCGCATCAATCTTCCGGGTTTCCAGCGGATCGATAGAGGCGATGCGCCTGACGGCTTCTGCCAGACGTTCTCCCTCTCTCTTCTTAAGGAATATAAGATTTTGCTTTTCCGATGTGTCTGATGACAGGTCGTAGAGTTCCGCTTGAGGTGCGTCGATATATTTCAGGTTCTTTCTGACTATGCCGCGAAGCGGAGCCCAACCATACGAGAAGTATGGGAAGAAGGATTCCATCTCGTAGTCCGGCAGCACGACATTCTGTCCTCTGAGCAGAGGGAGAAGCGATTGCCCGTCAATCTCCTTGAGCGGTGGAAGATCTACGATCTCGAGGATTGTTGGAGCGATGTCAACTAGTCCGACGTTTCTCTTCACCACCCTGCCGGATGAAACGCCGGCACCATGAAGGATCAATGGAACGCGCTGCGTGGCATTGTAGATGAAGACATCATGAGCTCTCTCTCCATGCTCTCCCAGGCTTTCCCCGTGGTCTCCCGCCACGATAATGAGAGGCCCATATGCGCTCGTGTCCTTGCCTTCCTCTGCATTTTCTTTTCTCTTCTCTATAACCTTTCCCCTGAGTTTTTTCCTGGCAGCTTCGAGGAGGCGGCCGATCTCGTGATCCATGAAGGCGATCTCGCCATCGTATGGTCTATCCTTGAAACTGCCCTTGAATGGTTCAGGTGGAACATATGGGAGATGAGGATCGAAATAATGCACCCACAGGAAGAGCGGCTCCCTGCGATATTCCCTAGATGAGGTTGAGAGTGAAGGGGAGGAGCTGGCCAGAAGCGATGAAAGATAGGATAGCACCGCATCCGTAACCTGCGTTGCGGCGCGCTCCTCGTAGTTGAAGAATTGGCGCTCGCCGACGCGGACATTGTCATCATAATGGTCGAATCCACGATTGATTCCTGTAACTCTGTCGAGAATGGCTGCAGAAACGAAAGCGGCCGTTCTGTAACCGGCTTCTTTCAATCTCTCCGTCAGGGTCGGAATCGATTCGTTGAGCCTGAAAAGAGCGTTATCTCGAACGCTATGCCTGCGTGGAATCAGGCCGGTCAGCATGCTCGCATGGCTCGGCAAAGTCAGTGGCGCAGGGCTGAAGGCATTGTCAAATCGCGTTCCCGCCTTTGCAAGGGAATCGAGATTAGGCGTTTGAGCAAAAGAAGCTCCGTAGCATCCCAGATGGTCGGCCCGAGTCGTGTCAAGCGTGATGAGCAGAATATCAGGATGAGCCCGTTCAGGAGTTTCTCCGATTTCGGAACAAAAAAGAAGATCTGATGGGCCGAGTATGATAGTTGAAGCAAAGAAAAACGCGATGAAGCGATGATTGAAACGAAAGCTTATCCTTTTCACAGCATTAATTCTATAGAAACTCTCTCTGACTGGCAATAAATGAAGCGTTTTCAGGGGCATTTGCTGGAAGAAGCTTCGATCTCGGAGTCCCTGTCGCCGATCTGGCTCGTCTGGCCGGTGTTGTACGTTCCTCTCTTGGCAGTCCCTCTCCGTGCCCTTCTGATTATCCTGAAAAATAAGGATGAGGTCTGGAAAATTCATACTATTCTCAAAAAGGGGGGAAACCTCATCATTGCATTATTTGAGACAGTTTAACCTGAATCCTGTGTGAAAACGCAGTTAAATATCTCTTGTAAACGATTCATAGATTCACCTCCAACCTCGTCATCTACGAAACATCTTTATACACCACTTCTAAGATTAAGAAGGTTTACCTCGCTAATTTTTATCTAGAAGACTCTTTTTTACAATCAGTTACAAAGTGCTTTCAAAAGATCTTCGCAAAATGAGAAGAAGTTTCAGCATAAGATACTAAACTATGGAAAGTTGGCAATATTCAGATGAGGATGTGAATAGTCGGAGCCATCCTGCCTCGCTAGAGGGAATTGACTTGGAAATTATGCTCTGATAGACTTCGCAGTGTGATGATCGATTCTTTCCTCACAGTATCGGAGTTCAATCAATCAGAGATAAAGGTCAAAGGCTCCAGGTTCATCTCATCGATCTCGCCCGTCTGGAACGAAATATCGGCGATGGAGTTCATCGTGAGGATCTCCTCGGAATTCCGGGATTCCACTCATAACTGTTACGCCTACCGTATCGGGATTGGTAACGACGCCAGGATCCGGTATAGCGATGCCGGAGAACCATCCGGTACTGCCGGTTCAGCCATCCTCTCAGTCATCAAGAATTCCGGGATCACAAATGTGGCGCTCATCGTAACGCGATACTTTGGCGGAACGAAGCTCGGCACAGGTCCGCTGCGCAGAGCGTACAGGGATTCTGCCCTGTCCGTAATAAGATCGAGCCGGCTGGAGACGAGATACTATACTCAGAGGTATTCCTTTGCCATTCCCTACGGGGTTCTGAAAGATACAAGGAGGATCCTGAAAAACTTGAGCGCGGAGATCTTCCATGAGGAATACCTGAATGAGGCCAGGTTCGTTGTGGACGTCCGAAAGAGCCTTGCCCGGGAGTTCGAGGAAAAATTCAGGGAGATGACAAAAGGGAAGGTCCGGTTATCTCCAATTGGCGGTCAAAAGGATCTCCATTTTTCATAGGAGGGGGTTATGAAACTGAGTATTAAAGCTTACGGGTTTACCACTGGTATCCTGTTGGGTGTGATCGTCTTCCTTATCACGATATACGCCATGATTGTTGGGGGAGGTGGACACTTCATCCTTTTGAGCAAGTTCTTCTTCGGTTACAAAATAACCCTTTTCGGTGCCATTCTGGGACTGGTCTGGGGATTCATCTATGGTTTCATCCTCGGGGCACTCTTCGCCTGGATCCATAACTGGTTTGTGAGACAATAATTCCTGTTGGAAGAAGCCTGAAAATCGCAGTTGACAATTAATTATCTCTCTCTTTTATCGTGGATAAGGCAATCTGGGGAGTTTCTCCCTTCTTCCTTCTCGCGGTATTCGCAAAGGAGGTCTCCCTTTCCTTCATTCTTCTTCCGGCGACTGCAGAAAGCAATCAAGAATCTAGATAAGGCCGTTCAGATCAATCCCCAGTATGTCTCCGCTCATGTCCTCATGGGGCAGATCTATCAGAGTTTGGGCTATAATGAAAAAGCCAGGATACATCTCCAAACGGCCCTGAAGTATGAGCAGGAAGGAGCAATTGCCGAAGCTGCAAGAGAGATGCTCAAGAAGCCCAGGAAAAAATCTTCTGGAGATACTGATGAATAAAAGGTGGGAGCCATCGAAAAGAAAGATGCGATTCATCTGGATTTCGGCAATCGTCTTCATCGTCCTGTTCATCCTCTACTTTGCGCTGAGGAGGGAAAAGATCACCGTCGACGTTGCAGAAGTTAAGAAGGGAGATGTGGAGTACACGATCACTGCCACGACTAAGGGGACTATTCAGGCGGATAATGCAGTGGTAATTACTCCCATGGTCGCCGGTGAGGTAAGCCGGATACTGGTCGATATCGGGGACCGTGTAAGCAGGGGCGATCTTCTCATGATGTTTGACAGGAAAGAAGCCGAATCGCAGTACTATCTTGCTCTTGCCAATCTCAAGAACGCCAGAGTCCAGCTCGAGAAGGCCGAAGCCGCCGGAATCATAAGGGATGCGGTCTCCGACGCAGATTATGAGAAGGCGAAAGCAGCCTTCGAGAAGGCAGAAGGGGACTGGAAGAAATTTCTGGAGCTCCATACGAGCGGAATCATCTCGGACCAGCAGCTGGAACAGGCGAAGCTCGAATACAGGGTTGCGAAGACGGCATATGAGGCGGCTCTCGCCGGTTTGAAACAGAAGGAGGTTGCCGAACAGGAGATCAAAGCGGCAAGGGCGCTTGTGGAACAGATGGAAGCCGCTTTCGAGACGGCGAAGATCAACCTTGATAGAACCGAGATCAAAGCCCCCTTTGATGGCGTGATTGGTGAGCGGTTCGCGCAACTCGGGCAGAAGGTCAATCCCAATACTCCTCTTTTTACCCTGGTAGGAGGAGATGTATACGTGAGGGCTTCTTTCGATGAAGTTGACGTGGCAAATATCCGACCCGGTCAGAAGGTCAGGATCAGGATGGACTCTTTCCCCGATGAGGATTTTAAGGGAGAGGTTCATGAAATATCCCCCATCGTCTCCATGGACAAACTCGAGAGCAGGACCTCCATCGTCAAGATAAGGTTCCTCAACAACAATGAAAGGATCAGACATGGAATGTCAGCCGATGCGGAAATCCTCGTCGATTCTAAGAAGGATATTCTATTCATCCCGACCGATTCAATCATGATCAAGAAAGGTCAGCAGTATGTCTATGTTCTGGAAAAGAATAAGGTCGTGAAAAGGGAGATCGAGGCTGGCATTTCCAACTGGGATCGAACCGAGATCACCAGAGGTATAAAGCTAGGAGAGAAAGTGATCACATCACTCGACGTGGAAAATCTCCAGGAGGGGGCCCGCGTCAAGATCAAATGATCAACCCTCATGTCATTGACAACATGAATGGAATACCAATTTTCATGGTAAGGAAAGAGTTGTGGACTTTGTCGAGAGTCTGAAAGTTTCGTTCGGAGCGCTGAGGTCGAACAAGATGCGTGCGGCGCTGACGATGCTGGGTGTCATCATCGGCGTCACAGCCGTCATCATGCTCATCTCATTGGGCGAAGGGGCGAAGAAGTACATCCAGGATCAATTCGTCGGTATCGGGAGTAATCTTCTGATCATCACTCCGGGAAAGCTTGAGACGCGCGGAGGGCCTTTCCCCGCCGGGGAAACGGTCCACAGGATCACATATGGAGATGCAGAAGCCATCAAGAAACACTGCCGCTCGGTCATCGAGGTTGTACCTGTCATCATCGGAGCGAGCAGCGTGAAGTATGCAAACCGCAGCAGAGATACGACTGTCATCGGCGTCACCGAGAATTTCCCTAGAGTCAGGAATCTCCATGTCGAGATAGGGTCCTTCTTCAAGGAAGAAGATGTCGATGCCAAGAGGAGGGTCGTTGTCCTGGGGAGAAGGGTCAAGACCGAGCTATTCCGCGAGAGTAATCCGCTCGGGCAGTGGGTCAGTATCGGAGAGATGAAGTTCCGCGTCATCGGAATCATGGAGAGGAAAGGCGTGTCGCTCGGTTTCGATATCGACGATCTCGTCTTCATACCTGTCAGAACGGCGCAGGAACTTTTTGACGTGGACAGGCTGTTTGAGATCATCGCCCAGGCGAAGAGCGAGAAAGATGTGGATACTGCCAAGGAGGAGATCGTCTATCTGTTATCGAAGCGCCACGACAACAATGAGGACTTTACGGTCACAAGTCAGGCGGCCATCCTCTCGTCACTGCTGACCATCCTCGACGTTTTCACCTGGGTCCTGGGTGGGATCGCCGCCATCTCGCTCCTTGTGGGTGGTGTCGGGATCATGAACATCATGCTCGTCTCGGTGTCGGAGAGGACGAAAGAGATAGGCGTGCGAAAGGCGGTCGGGGCAAGAAGAGGAGACATCATGTATCAATTCGTCATAGAAGCGGTCGTTTTGAGCGTCAGCGGCGGCGCCTTCGGGATCCTCTTTGGGAACCTTGGAGCCTTTGGCCTTCGGGCCGTCATCCCGGCACTTCCCGTGACAGTTTCACTATGGACCGTTCTGCTGGGGTTCTTCTTCTCCGCTGGAGTGGGAATCTTCTTCGGGGTCTACCCTGCCTATAAGGCTTCGGGCCTCAATCCCATTGACGCACTGCGATATGAATAAACTTGTCCATGATAGCTGAAGCATCTTGCCTTGGATGCCATGGGGAATGCCTGATCCATATTTTGGTCTATAATAGTGCCAGGCAGGATGAATGGTTTAATATCTTCTCGCCGTTTTTATGATTCTGGAATGGTCGTGAGATCATGAAATTCCTCAAGAAATTGAAAAAGAGGCGAGCGTTTGATGAAATGTGGAATCTCTTTGAGAAACCAGACTCGAATACGACTGTCCTGGGTCGTGACGTGATGGTAGATGGGAACATGGAATGCTCGGGAAACATTCGAATCTCCGGACGGATGGCGGGCGAGGTACGGAGTCCGGGAATGGTCTTCGTCGAGAGAGGAGCCAGCGTGAAAGGGGGTATCACCTGTGCATCATCCATCATTAATGGCTCCGTGGATGGCCAGATTAATGTTTCCGGAAAAGTGGAACTCGGTAGATCGTCCAGAGTCAAAGGGGATATCATCGCCGGCTCTCTGGCCATTGAGAGAGAGGCCTTTATAAGCGGCAATGCCGTTTCACGGTTTTCTCAGCTCCATCTCTTCGCGGAGAAGCGAGCAGATCATATGGAGTGAGGGACGAGATAGAGAACCGCCGTGAGGATGATCCCGATGATAGAGAGTGCCGCGAAGGTCCTGTTGCGCAAAAACTTCTCTTCCTTCTGTCTGAAGTTTTTCCTCCCAAGAATAAGAATAATCCAGAAATAGAGAGCGATGACGAGCGATTTGTTGTCTGTGATATCCCATCCATAAGGGATACCGGACCAGCCCACGCCGAACGCCTCCCATGCAACATACGGTCCGATGCCAAAAGCTGTCACGGTAAAGATGATGGTTCCCGCTAGAACGGTGCCGTAGCATTTCATGAAATCTTCTCCAGTCAGACAGTTCCTCAGCGCAAAGTATATGCTGTGAATAAGGAAAATCAGTGCGGAGACCATGAAAAGTATGTGCATCCAGAGGAGGGGTTTCGTGACCTTTCCTTCGAAGCCGATCCTGTACATCCCGCCATAGAGTCCTTTCCCCTCCGCCGCCTCCGCCGGCAATGTGGCCTTCTCTCCCTTTTCGCTCTCTGCGACGAAATAGTAATAGATCTTGGAACCGATCCCCTGTCCGGGGATGAATGCAGAATAGTGGTTGCTTTGCAGGACTGGTTTCATCTCGATTTGATGGAGATCCTTTTCTCCTCCGATGCGATAGAATAGTGTAACCCTTCTGATTCGCACATCGCCGAGAACTCTGGCGACAAGCAGGTGGTCAACGAGCTGCCTCTCATCCTCGTCGTGATCATGTTGGATAGTTATCCCCTGGGTCGTGACTGTATCTTCCTCGGGCGCGATTAGCATCATGATGAGCCACGAGAAAAAAGCCAGACTGATAAGAATCACAATCGCAAGTGGCAATCTCTTTCTCATCTCCCTAATTTCCATTTTCCAGTCGTCGCAATGACGCGGGCGTTGATTACTGCTTTTTCTCGACCATGCGACGCAACCCTTTTCCTGGCGGTGCAGCGCTTACTCTAATAAGGTTTATCGAACTCATCTTTCTCGGGTTCCTTCGTGATGCTGCGGTCGAACTTCACCTTTCCTTCCCGGTTGGCGATATCCCAGATAGTGAGGTAGATCAGGCGGGTAAGCCTTTCCATCTTGGGATAATTGATCTTATCCGCCATATCAGTCGGCTTGTGGTAATCTCCATGAAACCCGGAGAAGAAAAAGACGATCGGTATACTCATATCGTGAAAGAGCGAATGGTCGCTGTTCGTCAGGAATGTCAGCGTCGGATAATACTTTATGTCCATACCCAGGATCTCATTGCTCTTCCTTATTATCTCCTTCAGTTCTGGGGCCTGCCCGGACATGAAGGCGATCGCCATGTCGGCGTTTTGCTCTCTATCGCTGTTGTTCCTTCCCAGTTCGTCCATGTTGATCATGACCGATATCTTCTCCTTCGGGACGGGAAGATGGGAAGAGAGATACTTCGATCCAATGACCCCTTTTTCTTCCGCGGCGAAGGAGACGAAGTAGATGCTCCGCTTCGGTTTAACCGGGTTGATGTGTAATGCTCTGGCGAGTGAGAGCAGGGCGGAGACTCCAGAAGCGTTGTCATCGGCACCGTGATATATCCCATCCGGCTTGACTCCAAGATGGTCGTAATGGGCAGCAACAATAACGGCTTCGTCCTTGAACAGGATATCGCTGCCTTCGATCTTCGCCATCACGTTGTTCAGCGAGATCCTCTTTTTATCTTTCATCAGGACGTTAAGAGTCAGCGTGATTCCCTTCAGGTCGACGGGTTCGCTCTTCAATGTCCTGTCGATTTCCGCCTGTTTTTCTTTGAGGTCTATCCCCGATCGTTCGAAGATCTCATCGGCGACGGCGTCTTCGACATAGAATATCGGGATCAGGGAAGGCTCTCCCTCGATCCCGAGGAAATGCCCCCTCTCTTCTTTCGTCCCTCTCCGAGAGAGTGTCTCGCGCATCGATCCGTGTGAATTGTTCCGGTCTCTCATGATGACTAGAGCGACCGCCCCTTTTTCCCTGGCAATCTGTGCCTTCATCTGTGGCATGGAATATCGTGTCGCCTTCGCCCCCTTGAAGATGGACTTCTCATCTTGCTCCTGTGGTTCATGATTGAAAACGATGGCGATCTTTCCACGCATGGTGAAACTACCGAAATCGTGGTAGTCATATTCAGGAGCTTCGATCCCGTATCCGGCAAAAACAACAGGAGCAGTTATCGAGAAGTTCTCGGCCGATTGCGGCGAATAGAAGGCATTCTCTTCGAGAGGGAATTTCCTGTCCATCTCCTTTCCATCCTCTTTTTCCAGAGAGATGTAACTGCTGCCGGCGTCGACGTCAGCCGAAATGCAAGGGATCTCCTGGAAGTAGTCATTGAGGAATCCTCCGGATCCGAAAGCGGGGATGCGGGCGGCGCTCAACCATGAGGCGATAAACATGGAGGCAAGCCTGCCTCCCCTTGCTTCGGCTTCTCTTCCCTCCAGTTCATCGGAAGCGAGGATCTCTACTATTGTCCTGATGTCGTTCCGAGATATGGAACGGAATCCCGTCAGGGCCTCATCGGGGCAAGGAAGAGTTTCAATGCTTTTGTTTTCAGCCGCGATCAAGCCGGATACAATGAGCAGGATAACTGCAACGCGCAGGCTGATTGCCGTGATCGTGGCGAAGTCTCCGGCCAGAGTCTCGATTCTTCTCATCATGAAATCCATTCCCTTGAATAAGTTCAAGAATTATAGAGAGTGTCTCTTCGCCTGTCAATTTCCAGATCCTGTATCGCATAAGCCAATATTTCTGAAAATTACAATGATTTAGGAACGAAAAATTGATGATACAATTATTTAAATTATGCGGAAAGGAATCGTCATGAAGAAAATAACACCTCTCGCCTTCGCTGTTGTCCTGCTATTGAGCCTGACTTCGTCCATCCATGCAGGCATAGCGGAGGTGCGTCGAGCGAAGTTAAAGAACGGGCTGGAAGTCATTCTCATCGAGAATCCCGGAAGCCTCGTAGTTTCATCCAGCGTCTTCATCAGAGCAGGTGTTTCCACTGAGAACCCCGGGATGAACGGCGCTTCCCATCTTCTGGAGCATCTCCTCTTCAACGGAACAGAGCGCAGAACGCAGAAGGAGCTCTACGATGAGACGGATTTTTACGGCATGAACAACAACGCCTTCACGAGAGAAGACTACACATGCTTCCAGATGATTGTCCCTAGCCATTATCTTGAAAAGGGATTTGATATCCAGTCCGACATGCTATTCCATTCCACCATGCCCGAGGAGAATTTCGAGAAGGAGAAGAAGATCGTCCTCGAGGAGATCGGGAAGGACCGGGGGAATCCGGATTACCTGGCGGAACTCTTCTTCATTGGAAAGACATTCGAGGGAACTCCTTATTCGAAGCCTGTCCTCGGAACGACGGAATCCATAACAGCCATGAAACGAGACGGCGTTTTCCGTTATTACAAGGAATACTACGTTCCGAACAACATGATTCTATTCCTCATAGGAGATTTTCATGGTGAGGAAGCCCTGAAGATGATAGAAAGATATTTTGGCTCGGTTTCCACCGCAAAGTTCAAGGAGATTGCTATCGCAGATTTTCCCTGGAAGAGGGAAAAGAACCTCTTCCGCGGTAAACTGGGGACCGGCAGGAATTACCTGGACATCGTTACGGAAGCCCCCGATCTTTCATCTCAGGATTTCCATGCTTTTCAGATTCTGATCTCCACCCTTTCGGAAGGAGAGGATTCGCGGCTATACAAAATTCTGATGGCGCAGGAGCAGCCTCTCGTTCTAGATTTTTCATTGAATCACGCAACATATGGAGGGAAGGGGTTCCTTCGCTTTTCTGCCACGCTGCCGGAAAACGGGGTGCCGGAAAAGGCGGCGGAAGCCTATCTCCAGGAGCTCCAGAGAGCGGCAACGGAAGGCATCACTGAGGAGGAGATAGAAGAGGGGAAAAAAGATTTAAAAGTTGCGGAGATATATCAGGGAGAGCAGTTCCATTATTATTCCATGATCAGGGGAGAATGGATAACATTTGGAGGACCGGGATTCCTTGGGCGCTACCTGGAGACCATTGGGAAGCAGGATGCAGTCAGCGTGAATGAAGCGGCAAAAAAATACTGGAGTAACCCTTCACCCATCGTGACCATCGTGGGGCCCGGACAGAAAGACGGTGCAACTGCGAGATGGGAAAGCCCCGTCTATCAGACTTCTGCCGTTCCCGTTTCAGGAGAAGAGGTAAGGAAAGAGGTCCTGGACAACGGGATGACAATCATTGTTAGAAGGGACAGGACTTCAGAGATCTTTGCATTGCATCTCCTCATGAAGAACCGTTCTGCGAACGAGCCGGAAGGGAAGATGGGAATCGCCGATTTTACGCACAGGATGCTCCTCAAGGGAAACACCCTCATGGATTCCGCGGATATCTCGGAGGCGATGAAGGGGATCGGAGCCAGAATCAAAGTTGTCGACGATCCCTTCATTCCTTACGATGACTACTACACGACGCAGCACTATTCCTACATCCGGTTCGAGACTCTCCCAGAGAACCACAGGAAGGGGTTGAAACTTCTGAAAGAGATCGTCTTCCATCCTTCATTCCCGGAGAGCGAAATGGGGAAAGTGGCTGCCGAGATGAAGGACCTGATCGGAAAAAATGAAGAGAAAGTGTCATCGCGAGCCAGGAATCAATTCCTTTCTAAGGCTTTCGAGGGGTCATATCTGGGAAATTCCATTTATGGGAGAGTGGATTCTATCTCCTTCATAACCAGTGATGATCTCGCTTCCTTTCACAGGAAATATTTTTCTCCTCATAATATCATCGTTTCCATCGTGAGCGACTTGCCTGTGGAGGATGTTCTGAGAGAGATGAAGGAGATTTTCGGAGACCTCCAGCGGCATGAGGGAGAAGTTCTTGGGACATCGGCAGTGCAACCCACTATGAAGAGCGGAAGGCTGGAGATCAAAGGCGGGAAGGAACAATCTTACATCTATGCGGGTTATCTCTTTCGTGTCGAAGAAACAGACATCCCTGCTCTCACAATCGCAAATGCGCTCCTTTCTGACAGAATGGCCTTCCATCTGAGGGAGAAGCTGGGGATGGCTTATGCAGTTGGATCTTCCATATCCTATTATGGAGATACGGGACTATTTCTGGCTTCCATGGGAACCAGACCGGATAACGTGGAGGATGCCGTCCAGGGGATCCTGGGGGTAATCGATTCCCTCGACGACTCTAAACTGGCTGACAGGGAGGTTGAAAAGACGGTGAATTCTATGATCGGGAGGGCTGTGATGAGGCGCATTCCGGGGATCAACCGCGCTTACTTCATGGGTCTTTCCGAATTTCAGGGGAGGGGATATGATTTTGATCTAGAATCTATCAAACGAATGAAAGAGGTGGACGTTGATGCCGTGAAGAAAGCAGCCGGGAGGTATCTGAGCACATCGAATATCATCGTCATCGTTGCCAAATAAGGCGATCCAGGATGCCCAGGATTAGCATCCAGTATATCAAACTGGCCAGGAATTCTGCCCGACATGCTATGATGTGCCATGGCAAGATGGTTCAGTCACAAAAGATGGGAAACCAATTTTCGAAGGAGGGTAAAGTCCGTTTTCAGGGAAAGAGCCATCAGCCTTGTTAAGAGATCCCTGTAAGGAAGAGTGGCGGAAAAGAGCTCGGCAATGACCGATGAGATCTCAGGATCTCGATTGCAGGCTTCGACGGCGGAATCGATGAATCCTTTCCTGAAGAACCTGTTCCAGTTCCTATCTGCCCAGGAGAGATCCTTCGCAAAACATTCTTCCACGGTCTGAGGATAGCGCCAGGCTTCTCCCGCTTTCAGAGCATCGCCGAGCAGCGCGGCAGTCTTCATGGCGTAGTAGATCCCCTCCCGAGTGATCGGGTCTGTAATGCCGCTCGAATCGCCGATCAGAGCCCATTGCTTGCCTGATATCCGCCTCAGGTTCTCCACGTCAGGATTTGCAAAGGGAATGAGGGCGCTGAAGAATTCTTTAGCATTTCTCCTGAAATCAGGAAGGTATCTGTTCAGGAAATGGTTGACGAGATCCAGGAGTTCCTTCGGATTCTTCTTCCCAAGGTGCGCACCGATGCCGACGTTGATCTCGTTCTTTCCGGGAAAGGACCAGGCGTATCCTTCTATGTCCTCGTAGAATTTGATCCTGATACAGTCCTCCGTGCTGTTCTTGATGTAGAAGCCAACAGTTTGCGTGAGCTCTGACTCTTGAAATGGGCGCGAGAGTTTCTTCCTGGATAGTCCGGATGCGCCGTCTGCTCCGACCAGGAAATCAAATCCTCGATAAGTGCTCTTCTCAGTCAGGATGGACCATCCCTTCTCGTCCTGAATGAAATCTATCACCCTCTCATTCACGACTGCAGCTCCTGCATCCATGGCTCTGGCCTTGAGAAAGGAGTCGAGGTCTCTCCGTGAAAAGATGATGATTGGTTCTTTGAGATGAAGCTCGGCTACAAGATCGGAAGGGGAAGTGATGACGACGCTGTCTATCCTTTTCCACTTGTCTTCCATCGCTCTCAGATCGTCGAATTCCCTCATTACCCGAAAGGTTACACCTCCGGCGCAAGGTTTTTCTCTTACTCTGATTCTGTCAAAGAGAGTCGTTTCAATCTTCTGGATGGAAAGCATGCGGGCGAGATGCAAACCGGCGGGTCCTGCTCCTATAATGCCTATCTTCATCATTAACCGTATTTATCAATCCGACATATTCAAAGTTTTTAAGATGATTGCCTCTAACATTTTAGCATGGCTGCTTTTACGATGATGATGGATCAGACTCCTTGCTATTCAGGCAATTCGGTGAGCAAGATCTGGTTTGTCTTGGAGCGCGACTCTCCTATGGATTGCACGTAGATGGCGGGTCGATCAGAGACAGGACATTTTGTTTCACAGATGCCGCATCCTATGCACAGATTGAGGTCGACGACCGGCTGCTTGATGATCTTCCTGCTGCCATCCATCAGCGTGACCTCTTTCTCATCGAACCAGATCGCCTTCTTCGGCGTCGGGCAATGCTCTTCGCAAACGACGCACTCCTTCTGCTCGGCATAAGGAAGACACCGATCCCTGGAGATGAAGGCTAGCCCGATCTTGACCTTCTGCTTTTCATTCACAGGAAGTCTCCTGATGGCCTGCGTAGGACAGACCTGGCCGCAAAGTGTGCAGGAATACTCGCAGTAAGCAAGCCTCATGACGAGATACGGGGTCCACAATCCCTCGAGACCGGCCTGAAGAAATGTTGGATGAATTGCATTTGTGAGGCATACTTTCATGCATTCGCCGCATCGGATACACTTATCAAGGAACTCTTCTTCCGGAAGAGCGCCCGGCGGCCTGATCAGGTCGGGATTGGCTCTCTTGCTCTCGATAGAGAACGAGAAGAAGGGAACGGTAGCGGCTCCCGCAACGGCCGAGATAGCCATCCTCCTTCCCTTAATATCTATGATGCCTCCCTGATGGGAACGCGCCGGGGAGGGAATGAAGGAGATCGATCCTGTTGGGCAGACCTCCACGCAGTTCCAGCAGAGGTAGCATTCAGTCTTTTTCCAGCTCTCCGTCGAGTTCGGATCCGCTTCAGCGGGGCACTTGTTTGTGCAGATCATGCAGCTTGTGCAGTTCTCGTCCACGACGAGTCTTGTGAAAGATGCTTTCGAGAACAGACCGAGGAGCGCGCCGAGCGGGCAGAGGTATCGGCACCAGAACCTTCTTCTGTACAGGTTCAAAAGCGCGATCCCCGCAAAGAGTAGTGTTATGAAGAGACCCTGGATGAAGACTGGCTGCTTAAAGGAGAGGATGTTTCCTTTGAGAAAAGAATAAATCGGCTCCGAGATGCCTGTGAGAGGTCTGAGTCCGGTGCCATAAATGGAATCGAAGAAGGAGTTCGTGAAGGAATTGAAGCCCGGGTTAATGCCGAGCGCGATCGAGCGATAGAGCAGTGACAGAGGATCGACGATTCCCAGCAGTTGAAGTGAAAAGAGAGCGGAGAGAAGAAAGAAGACGAGGAGATAATACTTTCCCCTCTGGAATTTGAGCCAGTTCCTTCTTTCACCCCAGCGCTCCTTCTTTAGGATGTAACTCAGGGCGTTGTGAACTGTTCCGAGTGGGCAGACCCAACCACAGAAGAAGCGTCCCAGTATAAATGTCAGAATGATGAGGAGGAGAGCGGAGAGGATCCCTTCAGGGATCTTCCAGGTGGCTAGCAAGGTCGCGAAGGACAGCAGCGGATCGATCTGGAAGAAGAACTTCGAAAGATAGGGGACGATATTTGCAGCGATCCTGTCCTCTGTTCTGATCAGAAGGAATAGGAAGAAGAGGATGAAAAAGATCTGAGAGACGCGTCTAAGCCATCTCATGTCAGACTTCTATCTCCTTCACCTTGAGTACGGAAGTGTCGATGGCTCCTAAGCCCCGCTCGCAGGCTATCTTCAGGAATGAATAATCGGAGGGCTTCATGTTCCTGAATCCCTTTCCGGCATTCCTGGCAAAGTGATCGGCAGCCAGAGCGTCCACAGAGGCGATTTCCTTTCCGGCGATGATAGTGTCTGTCTTCACTACGTCGCTGAGACTCCCCCCCTGGGGACCATTTCCGGTCAGGATCCTCGTCGCGTCGATGATTGTCAGAGCCGGTTTGAAGAATCCGGCAAGCTCGGAGATGGCGATGCCGATTTCCTGGTGCATGCTGTTCCTTCTTCCGCCGACTGCACCCATGAGGTTCTTCATTCCCAGCGTCAGCTTCGTGAGTCCATGGTGTTTAGCGATGGGAACGTTGATGATCTTATCGGCCTCCAGGAAATCACGGTAGACGGGCCAGTTCTTGAGGATCTCGCTGCCGATCTTCTGTTCTACAAGGTTCCTGTCATCCAGGAAATAAACCTCAGCCCCTGCAGAAGCCGCCGCGTCGGCTATGCCGCTCCTCTTGAAGCAGCGGCGCACCTCGTTGCACGTGTTGTCTGAGACCTTGACCTTCTTTGCGCCAGCCTCAAGGCACATCTTAACGATAGCCGCCACGATTTTAGGGTTGGTGTTGGCCGCCTGCTCCGGGGTTCTGTCCCAGCCGATGTTCGGTTTGACCATTACGATGTCGTTCTTCGAGATGAACTTCTTCATCCCTCCCAGGGCGGCGATAGCGGCTTCAAGAGCCTTCAGGATATTCTTCCCCTTCGCTATGGCCAGAGGATAGGATTCCACGTTTTCCGCGCCGTATGCGCATTCGCCTATAGGAGAAGGAGGGGTGAGCAAAGTTGACAATCCGACGCATGCACTCGCTTTCAGGAAATCTCTTCTCTTCATGTGCATCATATCTTCATGTGCATCATAAATCTCAAACTATGTTAACATAAGGGTAATTATGCGGGCAAGAAATCGGTAGTTTCCAGAGAACTGTAGGTCAGTAGTCTGCGGGAGCTCCTGAAGGCATATTTTGAAAATAGAGATGAGTGAGAAAGAAGGGAAAGGAGGAGAAAGACGCCGAAGAATGAAAAGATCGGGAAGGAGAATAGTGTGAAAGGCGAAATGGGTGTGGAAGTCTGTGCCCCGGCGAGAATTGACCTTGCCGGAGGGACCATCGACATCTGGCCTCTCTATCTCTTCCATGACAATGCCATGACTGTCAACGTGGCAATCGATATGTTCGCAACAGTCAGGATCAAAAAGAAAAGAGACCGCAGGATAAAGATCGTCTCCAGGGACAGGGGCGCCGTGTTCGAGACGGGCCTGGGCTTTCGCGGACTGCGGAAGACTCCCGTTGAATTCATTGCAAGGATCGTCAAATTTTATGAGCCCGGGTGCGGGTTGGATGTCACGACTGACTGCTCTTCGCCTGCCGGAGCGGGCCTTGGGGGCTCATCAGCGCTTGCCATCGCCGTGAGTTATTCTCTGAACCATCTTCTGCACAGGGGCTTCTCAAAGATGTTCCAGCTCAATGCGGTCCGGAACATCGAAACGAGGATCCTCGGCGTCCCGACAGGCGTCCAAGATTACTATCCGGCTCTCTTCGGGGGGTTGAATGTGCTTCAGTACGGTGTTTCGGGAACTAAGGTGGAAAGAATCAACATCGATCCAAAGAAATTTGCATCCCGACTGGTCCTCTGTTACACGGGAAAAGAGAGGAGTTCCGGTGTAAGCAACTGGGACATGGTGAAAAGATATCTCGATGGCCATAGAGATGTCAGAAAGGCGATGGGAGAGATCTGCGCGGCATCCGGATGGCTGCGAGAGGCAATCATGAAAGAGAACTTCGAATCGGCGGGAGAGGCGATGCTTTACGAGTGGAAGAACAGGAAAAGGCTCTCGGTTAAGGTCACGAACAGCAAGATCGAAAGACTGATGAAAGTAGCTCTCGCCTCGGGTGCGACCGGTGGGAAGGTCTGCGGTGCCGGAGGCGGCGGATGCCTTGTATTCATGGTCCGGGAAGGGATGAAGCGCAGCGTCGAGAAGGCATTATCTCAAGGCGGGGGGAGAATTCTGGATTTCAGCGTTTCCCCTCACGGCGTTTCGATCATCTCTTCTTGACTGGAATCTGCATATTGATGCTCTTGTTCCCGGGAGCGCAAAGGCCGCTTTTTGTTTCGCAGTAGAAGTAGGAAATGCTGGCTTTGACCTGGATAAGGTCTCGAGCAGCCTTTTCATCAATCCTGAACTTGAACTCCACCGGATCAATCTTCTCAAGGGCGTTTTTCATGATGTCATCCGGCATCTTCGCATCACCCAGTTTGGCCATGTTCTCTTCAAGAATAAGCTCGCTATCCCCGGAAAGCTGGATGGAAGTTTGAGGATAGCGGGTCAGTTTTATCCCTTTGGGTGTTTCGAGTCTGATGATGATCACTCCAGAATCACCGGGACGAACGACTTTCGGCCTTGCTTCATAATGGATGATGATCTTGTCGCCATTCTTCTTCGGATCGGCAGAAGCGGTCTCCCTGCTTGATGAAAACGGTTCCGCTGCTATCAGGACAGGAAAAGTCAGAAGTAAAATGAGGGAAGCTAGAACCAAGCTAACTCTTGATTTTGTAAACCTTTCACCAGAAATTTTTTCACTGGAACGATTGATCGAATCCATTGTCGACTCCTATTTCGTGCCTTTAGAAACATCTAGCTAGAATAAATTTTAGCATCCAAAGGGGCTTAAGAAAATGGATGAAATAAATAAGTTGAAAGTTGAGGGTTTTGAGAGTAAAATTTAGTTAATTAAAGGGAGCAGAGGAATGAGAACCAGAATTATATCTTTTATCATCCTGGCAACGGTTCTTGTCGCCATTCCAGTTGTAGCGCGCGATGTCGTACGACTCAAGAG
>JBFMGF010000050.1 GCA_040752675.1 Acidobacteriota bacterium | reverse complement strand
CTCGAAGATTTTATCTTCTGTCATAACCAGGCTTTTCGAAACTTCTGTCGATTCCTAATATAAGCTGCCCGCAGAATATTTTCAATTCCTCAAAGGAATGAGGGAAATTGGATTTAGCTATTGCTACCTTTAACGAAAATGCTTGTCTATTGCCGCAGCTACGCTCTTTCCTGCGATTCTGGATAGCTCCTTCGAGGAAGCAGTCTTTATCCCTTCCACGCTACCAAACTCTTTTAGAAGCTTCTCGGCCGTCTTCTTTCCGATTCCTGGAATGATAGTCAATTCCGAAGTCAGAGTCCTCCTTGTTCTGAGCTTCCGGTGATAGGCAATGGCGAATCGATGCGCCTCGTCCCTGATCCTGCGGATAAGATTGAGAGCCCGTGAATTTGTTTCGAACAGTACTGGTCCTTCTCTTCCGGACAGATAAAGCTTTTCTTCTCCTTTTTCAAAGCCTGCAACAGCGACGCCTTCAATGCCAATCTCCGTTAGCGCCGAAACGGTGGAGGATAGCTGTCCTTTACCGCCATCTACCAGAATAAGATCGGGGAGTTTTCCTTTTTCTTCCATGGCTCTCCTGTATCTCCTTCCTACGACCTCCGCCATGGAAGCAAAATCATCGACTCCGGAAACCGTCTTTATCCTGAATCTCCTGTAATCTTTCCTTGATGGTCCTCCATCTTCGAAGACGACCATGGAGGCCACGCAGTCGGTTCCATGGATGTTCGAGACATCGAAGGCCTCGATCCGCCTCAACGGTTGCGAGATCTTGACCGCCTCCCTCAATTCCTCAAGTCCATCTTCCCGTCGGTTCATCTCCTTCCCGAACCGGATGTCAAAGAGAAGTCTGGCGTTTTTCTTCACCGTCTCGAGGAAGCTCTTCCTGGGGCCTCTCCGAGGAGTCAGGATTTTTACTCTCCTTCCTCTCATACTTGAAAGCATCTTTTCAACGAGTCCCATCTCGGGGAACGATTCCGGAGTATAGATGCTGTCTGGAATGTCCTGCCTGTCAGAATAGTACTGGAGGATGACGGTCTGGTAAAAAGGTTCCTGATCCAGATCGATCCCCTCAAAAGTGAATTCTCTCCTTGATTGAACGTGGCCGTTCCTCATGTTAAAAACCTGAAGTGCTATCTTATCCTTCTCCCCGTAATGGGCAAAATAATCCTGATCTTCGAGGCCAACGGATATGATGATCTGCTTCTCGGAAAGCCTCTTGATGGTGCCGATCGTATCTCTATAAAAAGCAGCCTCCTCAAACCGTTCCTCTCTCGCGGCCGCCATCATATTCGCCCTGAGGTTGGCAAGGAGCTCGCTGTTCTTCCCCTCCAGGAAGAGTCTCACCGCGTCAACGGCTTTCAGATAACTTTCCCTGTCTATCTTCTCATCGCAGGGAGCGAGACACTGATCAAGCTGATAGTACAGGCATGGTCTTCTCTTTCTAACGTCAAGGTTATAATTACAGACCGCCACCCTGAAGAATTTCGGAATCATCTTAAGGGTTCGTCTGGCCACTCTTGCCGGAAGATAAGGACCGAAGTAGAGGTTCCCATCCTTGCCAGCCTTTCGAACGAGGACGACTCTCGGATACTTCTCCTTGATCGTGAGCTTCAGATATGGAAAATTCTTGTCGTCTCTCAGGACGATGTTGTACTTCGGCTTTTCCTTCTTGATGAGGTTCCCCTCGAGTATCAATGCTTCCAGCTCTGATGCCGTTACGATGAACCTGACATCCTCGGCTTCTGAGAGCATCTGCTGCGTTTTAGGTGTACTATTTGTGGACTTCTGGAAGTATGACCGCGCCCTGTTCTTGAGCGATTTCGCCTTCCCTACATATATTGTTTGCCCTTCGCCGTTCAAGAACTGATAGACTCCAGGTGCGAATGGAATATCTTCTATCTTGTGAACAAGTTTTTCTTTCATCTCTTTTCATTATAGCAATGGCTTGATGCGTTATCCCCCTGTGTCCTCGGGGCATCTTCTGACACCCTATCTGCTATGAGAAGAGGATTTTCTTCTTGAGGTAGCGGATGCGGTCGCGAAGTTCTGCTGCTCTTTCGAATTCGAGAGCTTCGGCGCTGCGACTCATCTCTTTTTCTAGCCTTCTGATCTCCCTGTCGATTTCCTCAATCGTCTTGAATTCCTCGATCGTCTCCAACTGCTTCGGGACGGTCATATAGTCGGCATCGCAGATCTGCCAGACCGATTCATCTATCGCCTTGACGATGGTCTCAGGAGTGATCTTATGCTTCTTGTTGTAGCCTTGCTGGATCTCTCTCCTCCTCCGCATCTCCGCAATTGCCCTCCCCATCGACTGTGTCATGAGATCGGCATACATGATGACCTTTCCCCTCACATTTCTCGCGGCTCTTCCGGATGTCTGAATAAGGGAACCGGCAGACCTCAGGAACCCTTCCTTGTCCGCATCGAGGATGGCAACCAGGGAAACCTCCGGAAGGTCCAGCCCCTCTCTCAGAAGATTAACGCCGATCAAGACGTCGAACGTTCCCTTGCGCAGGTCTGTCAGTATCTTCACTCGTTCGAGCGTCTCGATGTCGGAGTGAAGATATTTCGCTTTCACACCAAGCTGCCTGTAATACTCCGTGAGATCCTCCGCCATCCTCTTTGTCAGCGTCGTCACGAGGACCCTGTCCCCTATCTTCGTTCTCTCCCTGATCTCCGCAAGCAGATCGTCTGCCTGGTTCATAACCGGTTTGACTTCCACCTGCGGATCTACGAGCCCGGTGGGCCTGATCACCTGCTCGGAGAACTCCCCTTCCGTCTTCGAAAGCTCGTATGGTCCCGGCGTGGCCGATACGAAAATGGTCCGTCCTCTCATCTCCTCGAACTCCTCGAACATGAGGGGTCTATTATCGAGGGCCGATGGGAGGCGAAAACCATACTCGACCAGAGTCTCTTTTCTTGATCTGTCTCCGCGGTACATCCCCTTTAACTGGGGAACGGTCTGATGGCTCTCATCGATAAAGATAAGGGCGTCATCCGGAAGATAGTCAATCAATGTGGGAGGCGGTTGCCCGGGAGACCTTCCCGTAAGATGCCGCGAGTAGTTCTCTATCCCGCTGCAATACCCGATCTCCTGGATCATCTCCAGGTCGAACAGCGTCCTCTGCTTCAGCCTCTGCGCCTCCAGAAGTTTTCTCTGCGCCTCGAGTTCGTGCAGTCTCTGTTCGAGCTCCTCTCTGATGCTGCGGATGGCATCCCGCAATTGTCCTTCCGGTGTCACATAATGAGAATTGGGATAGACGGGAACCCTTCTTGCCTTTTCCAGGACAATCCTCCTCAATGGATCCACCATCGCGATGGATTCGATCTTATCCCCGAAAAGCTCAACCCTTATCGACTTCTCCTCATAGCTCGGAAAGATTTCCAGGATGTCCCCTCTCGCACGGAACGTTCCTCTCAGAAGATCGGCATTCGTCCTTGTGTACTGGATCTCGACCAGTTTCTTGATCATCTCGTGCCTGTCCATTTCCTTTCCCTCTTCCAGGAGGAGGAGCATCCCGTGATAGGCTTCCGGCGATCCAAGTCCGTATATGCAGGAAACACTGGCAACGATCAGAACGTCTCTTCTCTCGAAGAGAGACCTCGTTGCCGAGTGCCGCATCCTGTCGATATCATCATTTATGGAGGAATCCTTTTCGATGTAGGTATCTGTCTGCGGAATGTAAGCCTCGGGCTGATAGTAATCATAGTAGCTGACGAAATATTCAACTGCATTATCCGGGAAGAAAGACCTGAACTCCTGGTAAAGCTGTGCCGCTAGGGTCTTGTTGTGTGCGATCACTATGGTAGGCCGCTTCACCTTTTCTATCACTTTTGCCATTGTGAATGTCTTTCCCGACCCTGTGACCCCGAGGAGAACCTGATCCCTCTTCCCTTCTTTGATCCCTCTCACAAGGGAATTGATTGCAGAAGGCTGGTCTCCCATCGGCTTGAACTTCGAATGAAGCTTGAATTCCTCCATGGTTCCTGAATCCCGCTCTTTATTCTATCTCAAAATCCAGAATGAGGCGTCTTTTCCAGCAATCCAATGCTCGCTTCTATTTGTGTTATACTCATAAAAAACGAGAGGGGAACGGAATTGCAGAAAGCGAGAAAGACGAGAAGAAGCATCCTTCTGGGTTTTGCGGCTCTTTCCATCGTCCTGGGGTTCGCTCTCGGAGAGTTTCTCATGAAGGACCTGCCGAGCGTACGGAATCTGGAAGACTATTCCCCTCCTATCATGACTCGTCTATTCAGCGACGATGGCCAGGAGATCTTCCGGTTCGGCCAGGAGAAAAGAATCCTCATCAATCAGAAGAGCCTACCCGAATTCCTGGTTAAAGCCATTGTCGCTACTGAGGATTCCCGGTTCTACAGGCACCAGGGGATAGATTTCATTGGTGTCGCGCGTGCCGCGCTTCAAAACCTCAAATCCATGCAGTATGTCCAGGGAGGAAGCACGCTGACGCAGCAGCTTGCGAGGAATCTCTTCCTCAAACCGGAGAAGACGCTCAAGCGGAAGATCCAGGAGGCAATTCTTGCGCTGCAGATCGAGCGAGTCTACACAAAGGAGGAGATCCTCCACTTCTACTGCAACCAGATCTACATGGGTCACGGTAGATACGGCATCGAAGCCGCATCTCTCTTCTATTTCGGAAAAGCGTCAAAAGATCTATCGAAAGCCGAGTCCGCAATGCTGGCAGGCGTGCTCCAGAGGCCCGAATCGAATTCTCCCCTGAAGAATCTAAAAAGGGCAGAAGCCAGGAAAAACCACGTTCTTGGACGAATGGTGAAGGAAGGTTTCCTGAAGAGCGACGAAGAAGAGGCGATCAGGAAAGAGAAGGTGAATGTCGTGGCGACCGCACACGGAGAGGCCAACGTCGCGCCATACTTCGTGGAAGAGATAAGGAGAGCGCTCCTGGAACGATTCGGAGAGGAGATGCTCTACAGGGCAGGAATGGACGTCTACACGACGCTTAACGTCAGGCTCCAGCAGTTTGCCAATGAGTCTGTCCGGAAGGGGCTCGATAACCTCAAAAAGAGACATCCGAACAAACCGCCCGCGGAGGCGGCTCTTGTCGCCATCGATCCATCCACGGGCGAGATAAAGGCCCTCGTTGGCGGTTCGGATTTCAACAAGAGTGAATTCGACAGAGCCGTTCAGGCAAAGAGGCAAGCAGGATCCGCTTTCAAGCCATTCATACTGGCCGCTGCGCTGGAGAACGGATTCTCCCCCTCTTTTAAGATCCTCGATGAACCTATCGTTCTCTACGATAGAAAGACGGAGAATCCATATCTTCCAGATAATTACACAAACGACTATTCCGGATTGCGAACGCTGAGAGAGGTCATCGAGCAGTCGATAAACATCCCGACTGTTAAGCTTCTCAACATGGTAGGTTACGACAGAGTGATCCGCCAGGCTAAAAAGATGGGGATCGAAGCCAGCCTTCAGCCTTACCCATCCATGGCTCTAGGCTCCTTTGAGGTAACCCTGCTCAATCTGACATCTGCCCTTTCGGCACTGCCCACCGGTGGAATACGGATGAATCCAATCTTCGTCCGTTACGTCACAGACAGAACGGGAACCATGAGAGAGGAGACAAAGGGGGAAGCTCACGAGTCGATCAGCGAGGAATCCGCCTTCCAGATGGTCTGGATAATGAAGGGTGTCGTCGAGAGCGGAACGGCTCAGAGAGCCCTGTCCCTGGGAAAACCTCTTGCAGGCAAAACAGGGACAACCAACGACTACACAGATGCCTGGTTCATTGGTTTCTCGCCCAACCTCATCTGTGGAGTCTGGGTCGGATACGACACTAAAAAGAGTCTTGGTCATGACGAGACCGGGACGAGGGCGGCGCTTCCCATCTGGATCAATTTCATGTCAAGCGCGCTTTCCGACAGAGAGCCATCCGATTTCAACGTCCCTCCCGGCATAGTTCTCGTCCCCGTGGACAAAAGAACAGGCTTCAAAGCCAGCGTCGAGACAGGCTGTGAAGAGGTCATTCTGGAAGCTTTCCGGAGGGGAAGCGAGCCTCTCGAATTTTGCTCTGCGGCAAGGCATTTCCAGGTTTCTCTCCCCTACCAGATCCTCCGCCTGCCGATGACCGACAAAAACGAGCTTATTCTTTCGCCTGCAGAGCTTTCCGATCTCCTCCATATGGACAGCAGACTGAGATTCGTCAAATCTAGCAAGAGGATTGAATTCGTTCTCGGGGACAAGACGGTTTCAATCCCGGTCATCTCTTCCAGCAAGGATAAATTGAATCCTGAAGAGGAATTTATGGAATCAAGAGATGGCTACTCATATGAGATAGACGGAAAGCGCTGGTATGGGAAGGATGGAAGGGTGACGACCGTCGTGCCGATCAATGAAGCCTCTCAATATCTTCCCTAAACAACTCATCTTAGGTGTTAGAAAGGGAAACCTGCAACCCTGCAAGATGAAAGGATGACAGTTCTAAAGAAATATCGGCGGGTGGCTGAGGCAAAGCGCCGTCATCCGCCCGCAGCGGTTATATACTTGCGAATCAGCAGCTCCTCCGCAAGGTTTCTTTCCTTCTGCGATAGAGATCCCCTCAGTAAAGAAACTCCAAACGTTTTCTGGAAGCTTTTCGCCAGCGTTTCGGCGAGCTCATCAAAGCTCACCTCTCTTTCCGCCGCTTCGCTTATCGTCACAAATTGAGATCCTGCTTGCTGAATCCCTTCCGATCTCAATGCCCCGGCAAGCAGCACTCTGTCCATATCGAGTAACAAAGAGCCGTGCTGAAGGAATGCTTTCTTCCTCCTTCTCTGAGCCGAACCGACAATCTTGAGTTGCCTGTAAGAGATTTCGTATCGAGATAGTCTGCTGAAACAGTGCTCCCTGGAGAATGGATCATAAGCTGGAATCCCCGCGTCGGCGATAATGGCATCAATGCCTAATACTCTAAGCCCCTCTATAATGGCTTCAGATATGATTATGTAATTTTCCGCTACGGAACTAGTGAAAGGATGATCGGAACAATCTGCCGTGATGCTATAAGTCAGTTCCCGATCATGGAGGACGGCTTTTCCACCGGTTGGCCTCCGCGTTACCTCTATCCCCATCCTCCTGCAGAACTCCGGATCGACCGATTCTTCAACCTTCTGGTTGTATCCGATTGAAATCGTTGGAGTCTTCCATTGATAGAATCTCAGCACCGGAAAACAGGATTCTCTTCCTCTCGAAGCACAGGTATCGAGAAGAGCTTCGTCGATGGCCATGTTCCTCGATCCATCGAGAGAAGGATCTATCAATAAGCGCCAAACCTTAAGATCTTTCTCTACGTTCACTTAGAGAAGATTCCCGAGATCGTGATATGGAAGGTTCTGAGATTCCGCGACTCCCCGGTGAGTCACTTTGCCGTCATATGTGTTGACGCCAAGCTTCAAGCCTTTATCCTTAACTACGGCTCTCTTGAAACCCATGTTCGCTATCATAAGAGCGTATGGAATGGTGACGTTTGTCAGAGCAAATGTCGATGTCCTTGGTACGGCTCCGGGCATGTTTGCCACACCGTAGTGCAGAACCCCATCTACGAAATAAACAGGGTCGCTATGCTTGGTCGGCCTGGTCGTTTCGATGCATCCTCCCTGATCCACGGCGACATCCACAATGACCGAGCCCTTCTTCATGGTGGAGATCATCTTTCTCGTGACGAGTTTTGGCGCAGAAGCACCATGGATGAGAACGGCTCCAATCAGGAGGTCTGCTTTCTTGACCGAATCTGAGATGTAATAGCTATTGGACATCAGGGTCGCGACTCTTCCTCCGAAGACATCATCAAGGTACCGCATTCTTTGCGCGGATAATTCCAGGATGGTTACCCTGGCTCCCAGTCCAAGCGCCATCTTTGCGGCGTTGATGCCGACCGTGCCACCGCCTATTATGACGACCTCTGCCGGCGGGACTCCCGGGACTCCACCGAGGAGAACCCCGATGCCTCCCCTGATCTTTTCCAGATAGTGCGCCCCTACCTGGACCGACATCCTTCCAGCCACTTCGCTCATCGGCGTGAGAAGGGGAAGCGAGCCATCCTCCGCTTCTATGGTCTCATATGCGATTCCTACGATCTTCCTATCGAGGAGGAATTTAGTCAGGTCAGGAACAGGTGCCAGATGCAGGTATGTGAAGAGTAGCTGATTTTCCTTGAACCGATGATATTCCTCATTGAGCGGTTCCTTAACCTTGATGATCAAATCACTCTTCTTAAAGAGGGCATCCGCGGATTCCTCGATCTCTGCTCCTGCCTGGACGTATTCCTCGTCCTCAATGGCGCTTCCAAGTCCGGCACCTCTCTGGACGATGACCTTGTGTCCCGCCTCTGTCAGAATCTTCACGCCAGCGGGGACGACGCTGACTCTGTACTCATTGTCCTTTATTTCCTTCGGTACTCCTATGATCATAGTTCACCTTTCCTGAATCGATTCGTTTTACGTTTATTCAATTTTCTTCACGTCATCAATCTGCGCTTTCTGGAGCTTGCCGCTGAAATCGATATAGATTGACTTCCACTCGCAGAATGTCTCGAGAACGACCGATCCTGCCTCCCTGTGTCCGTTTCCAGTCTGGTTGGTCCCGCCAAACGGAAGCTGGACCTCGGCGCCGATGGTTGGAGCATTGACGTAAAAGATGCCGGTGTAGAGGTCCCTCATGGCCGTGAAGGCTCCATTCACGTCCTGCGTGTAGATTGAGGAAGAAAGACCGTACACCGTGTCATTGGCGATATCGATCGCCTGCTCTAAGCTGTTGCAGGGGATTATTGAGACGACGGGACCGAAGATCTCCTCCTGGCCGATCCTCATTTTGGATTCGGCATCTCCGAATATGGTCGGCTCGAAGAAGAAACCTCTGTCATAATCCTTCCCTTTCAGGATATTCCCGCCGCAGAGCAGCTTTGCCCCCTCCTTCTTTCCGATTTCTACATATTCCATAACCTTCTCACGCTGGCCAGCGTTAATGCAGGGCCCCATTTCCGACGATTCATCCAGCCCGTTACCCACCTTAAGAGCCTTCGCCCTCTCGACGAGCATCCCTGTGAATCTTTTGTAGACTTTCTTGTGGACAATGAGGCGGCTGGAAGCCGTGCATCTCTGACCGGTAGTTCCAAAAGCGCCCCAGAGGCTTCCCTCTACGGCATTCTCAATGATAGCGTCATCCATGATGATGATGGCATTCTTTCCCCCCATCTCGAGCGAGCAGTGCCGGAAATCCTCCGCGCAGGCTCTGCTGACATTCCGGCCGACATCCGTGGAACCGGTGAACGAAACGAGCTTCACATCACCATGCTTCGTCAGTGGGGTTCCTACCTTGCTTCCAGATCCCGTGACAAAGTTAACGACTCCTCCGGGGATTCCCACATCCTCACACGTCTTGACAAGGTTGTAGGCGGACAGAGGCGTATCGGTTGCCGGTTTGATGACGACGGTGTTCCCGCAGACGAGGGCCGGGATCAATTTCCACGATGGGATGGCCATCGGAAAGTTCCAGGGCGTGATGAGGGCACATACACCGACAGGTATCCTTATGGACATTGCAAACTTGTTTGGCATCTCGGAAGGGACGGTCTGGCCGAACATCCTCCTTCCCTCTCCTGCAAGAAGGAAAGATGTATCAATCGCCTCCTGAACATCGCCTCTCGTCTCTTTCAGGATCTTTCCCATCTCTCTCGTCATCTCTCTTGCAAACTCTTCCTTCTTCCTGATGAGCGATTCGCCCAGCCTGAAGATGATCTCCGCTCTCCTCGGCGCCGGATAGAGCCTCCACTTTTTGAAGGCTTCCTTCGCAGCGGAGACAGCATCATTCACATCCTCGGGACCGGACTTTTGAAAGAGCCCTATCAGGTCATCCTGATTGGCAGGATTTCTGTTCTCGAAGAGCTCCCCCGTTCTGGATTTGACCCATTCCCCGTTGATGAAATTCAGATAAACTTTCTCTGGCATAACTTCTCCTATTAGCTGTATTTATCAACTCAGCCACCAATATCTGAAAGACTTCTAATTTCCTGATTAGTTTGACTTGAAATGTTAACAAATAGCTCCATTTGCTGTCAAGAATTACTGCGTTATTGATGTCACGCCTCAGTTTTGGTTGCAGGGGGAGGGAAAGATTCCAAAAAGGCAATGAAACTCGTCAGATAACTGTGGCGTTACTCATCAATTAACAAAGGGGTATCAGTATTGGAGCTTCTTGCAGAGGCGGGAAACGCCGATCTCAATCTTGGGGTCTTCGATCTCCCCCCGGGAACACATCTCCAGTATCTTCTTCGCGTCGATGACCTCAGTCCTCGAGTCCTGTTCGCTTACAGAGCCATCGCCAGATGCTTCCAGTTTCTCCTCAGGCCGAACGCTGATCGCCCTGAGATGGATCTTTTCCGATGATTGGCCGTGGGATGGATAAAAGCCTCCGCCAAGATCCTCGATATCCTCGACCTTCACGCGGAATCCAAGCTCCTCGAAGATTTCTTTACTCGCTCTTTCCGCCACAGACTGTTCATCCCTGTCCTCTTCCTCCAAGCTTCCCGCAATGGCTTCGTAAATGTAGAGGTTATCGGATGAGTCTGGGATAGCCAGGGGAAGGTTCTTCCTGAAATAGACGGCAGGCCTTATTCCTCTCTTCAAGAAGATGTTGAGTCTGCCTTCCTCATCGAAGAAATAGGGGATGATGGCCACGCTATCAATCCCTCTCCGGTGAACCATCTCGGTTTTATAACTCCTCGATGATGTGCCATCCTCATAGATATTCTTCAGGGTCATCTTCTCAAGGCGCAGGAACCCATCTTCATTGAATACATCTCTTCCGATTACTTCGATCCCCTTCACTCTTTTCTTCTTCTCGATACGATGCTTATCCATACCTTCATCTCTCTATTCCGTCTCTCTTTCCATCGTCACTCTACCCGCTCAAGATCTGGATTCTCGAGTCTCTGCCTGCCGACCTTGGCCATCTGGCACCATTTCCCATTGATCCTCACCATGACAACATCTGCTGTAAAGTCATTATTCTCTCCGCGCATCAAGTAGGACCCTACACCGTAAATGTCTACCGGAACCCGCAAACTTTCAAAGAGAGAGATCTTCTCGGGAGTAAAGCCGCCGCTTGCAACGATCTTTATGCTCCGGAAATATCTCTTTGCTTCCTCTTTCCACCCGGGCTTAATAGCGGGATCGGCATGAAGCTCATCGAGGGCACCTCTCATCTTGTTAATGAGGCGTGGATTCACCCCGAAGTCGAGAGCCGGGTTCCCTGATGGCTCAACGCTTACATCGCGAATATTGGAAGCCGTATCGGCCCTAACGCCGTAGAGGATGTATTTTTTCGCCTCCTCTCTCCTTCCCTCTTCCTTCAGAGTGATATACTTCTGGAACATCTTTATGGCCGTCTTTTTTGAATCGCCGACGTTGTCGTTGTTGGTATCAACCAGAGCGATCCTCTTCACGTCAGGGTGAAGCGCTTCGGAGAAAGCCATCATCGCCTCGCCCGTGTCTCCGAGGAAGCAGAGGATAAAGGCATGAGCAGTGGTTCCTCCCCCCTTCTCCCCCCACCAGTCACCCTGTGCAGCCGTGGAGATGAAAGGCTGCACCTTCTTCTTCTCCTCCATATTGTACCTCTCGATTGCAATCCGATACGCGTATCCGTCCCCCGCCTGGGCTTCATGGATGTCGAAGCGGGCTGGAAAGAAGAGAACCGGTTTCCCATTGGCCGCCTTGACTGTAGTATAGACATTGGTGGCGATTCTCGTTCTTCGTGCTATGGCGCCGAGAGTGGGAGTCTCAAGGATGGCAAAGTCCCTGTACCTTCCCCTGATCCTCATAGCGGGAAGCCAGGGAAGGAGCTTCGCTCCATCCTGAACGGCTTCAACTTCAAGGTCCTTGAAGGTATTGACGAATTCTCCATGCTCATCAAAATAGCCAGTGCACTCCTTCAGGATGGCTATTGCATTGTCAGTCCCTGCAACGATGGAAAAAGGCTCCCGCTTCGTGAAGTACTGCATTTCCACCTCGATATTTCCCGTATCGATGCGACTCAAATCGAAATCCCTTTCTCTCAGAATCTGGCTCTCTCCCCGGAATCGGTATTCCCGCCTGACGAGTTCGGAAAGGATCAGGACGATGTTGTTGAAATAGTGGTCGCTGTACCACCCCTTTCTCATCCTGCTCGCATCTATCCTGAAAATGGATGGATCAAGCCTTGTGCCATCCGATATGCTCATGCTTCCTTGCTCCTTAAACTATTTCAGCTCCAAGTACGGTTTGCATCTGCCTCAGTGCGAATTCTGCTGCTTCCTCATCGAAGGAGGCCACTCCTTTCCGGTGGACCTTCACCCTGTAATCCCTGTTTCTCAATCCTTCCACCGTGTAAAGCACACAGATGTTTGTGCAGACACCAACTACCTCAACTAGTTCCGGCTTGATCTCTTCAAGGATCTTATCGAGATCTGTTCCGTAAAATCCGCTGAACCTGGTCTTTGGAATGAGGATCTCCTTCCGTGCCAGATCCTTCAACTCATCGATGACACATGCCTCTTCGGTCCCCTTCAGGCAATGGGGAGGATAGACGGTAAATTCAGGATCACCAGGATTGTGGTTGTCGGCCA
Organism: Acidobacteriota bacterium; assembly: GCA_040752675.1. Classification (NCBI taxonomy): domain Bacteria; kingdom Pseudomonadati; phylum Acidobacteriota; species Acidobacteriota bacterium. The sequence continues at coordinate 26,375 of JBFMGF010000050.1, read as the reverse complement.
GAAAGATGACCGGATTCCCAGCATCGCTGTATTGCTGGACCATTTCCCTGACGAAGGGAATGATCCGTCTCGAATCATCCCCGCAATAGAGAAACGCTCCCGGTTTCAGAAATCCATTCAGCATATCCACGACGATGAGGACCTTTTTCATGGACATCTCCATCAGCGCAAAGATTTAAATAAAGAGCTTCTAAGTTGCGTGAATTAGGAAGAGGATTCTTTCATCATCTCCGAAAGTTTATCTGCCCTAGCTTCTGCATCCTTGAATGTGGGATCAGCATCCAGGATCTCCTGAAAGAGGTCATAGGCTTGTTTCAACTTGCCCTCTTTCTCATAGAGCCCGGCAAGCTCGTATTTCAACCACAGGGTCTTCTTCGTATTGGCCACTTGCATTATGCTTTCTTCTAAAGTCTTTCTAGCTTGATCCATCTCTCCCTTGCTCATCTGGCAGAGCGAGATCATGAGGCTTCCATCAACAAAATATCCTTCATCCTGACGGGCGTGCAAAAATTCGTTGATGGCCTCATCGTATAACTCCATCTCCTTGTAGGCAACCGCCAGATCGTAATGGGTTTTGAAATCATCCTCGCCAACATCCTGCTTTACTTTTTCCTTGAAAACCTTCAGGGTCTCATCAATTGTTGTGATTCTTTCGGCTTCTTCCGCCTCTTCCTCGATCTTGATCTCTATTTCATCGTCTGTTGCGGGCGCCATTTGAACCTCTTCTGCAATTCCTCCCCGCTGCTGGAATATATCGATGACCTTTCCTCCGCCCAGTGTTTCTATCCTTTCTAAAATGGCCTTTCGATCAGTGGACAGACCAAAAGCTTTACCCAGGATGGCGATGGCTTTAGCCGTCTTCCCGCCTCTCTCGTATAGCGCGGCTAGTTCAACCGCCCTTTTCGAAGCTTTTTCTTTTTCCCCTGCATCGCAAAGCGTGTGGATAAGTTCCTCCAGGACCTCTTCCTCTTCCGGGTATTTTTCGGAAAGCCTGTCCATGTAATTCACGGACTTCTCTTTCATCCCGTGTTTTCGATAGGCATTAGCGATTGCCATCTGCTCGTCGATGTATTCTTCCTTCTTGAGCGGACCGACAAGTTCCTCCCCTTTCAAAGTCTTTTCCGATATCAACTCCCGACCAGCTTCCCTGAAGACAGGAATGACGTGCGGCATTTTCTCAATCTCCGCTCTCGCCCACGATGCCTGGTCAGACATTCCCTGTTTTTGATAGGCTTTTTCGAGGCTCCTGTAGCAATGAGCCATCTCTTCCTTGTTATTGGTAAGCTTTGTGACCTCCAGCTGCTTCTCTAGCCCTCTGATATTCTCCGGTGCGTCTTTGAGAAACTCGCCCATGGCACGGGAAGCCTCTTGATACTTCCCTTCATGGATTAGGTCATCCGCAGCCTGATTGTAATACTCAAAGCTCTTATCTATCTCTCCTTCAAACTGAAGTAGCTTTCCCAGAGCCATCTTTATTAGATATGAAGAGGATGGATTTCCTTCCAGAGCCTTGTTCAGGATTTTCCTTGCATCCGAATAATTCTTCAATTCCATAAAGAGAGAGGCAAGGAGAGCCGCATTCTCTCCCGATGCAGGCATGCTGAGGTAAAGGTCCTCCGCAAATAGAATAGCTTCCTGTTTCATCCCCCTGGAGAATACCCTCTGAATGAACTTCCCGACCTCTGCAAGGCACGAGGAATCGAGGGATACGACCCTCCTGAAAAACTTGAGGGCTTCTTCCATGTTCCCGCTACTCTCCGAAGCCGAAGCGATGCCCAGAAACTCTTCCGCCGCTCTTTTTCTATCACCCATCTCCACAAGAAGACCGGCTATCTCTTCTCTTAACTTGAGATTTTCCGGCTCAAGCTGCTGAAGTTTCCCATAAGCCAATATGGCGTTTTTACAGTCTTTTTTGTCCATGTAGCCTTTTGCCGCGCTGAGATAGTTCCGTTTGGCTTCAATGGTCAGCTTCTTTCCCTGGTAGAGCTCCGCAAGCCGGAAGTAAGGCTCCGCATCTGAAGGTTTCAACTTTATGATCTTCTTCCACATGGCGGCTGCTTGCGGGTCAAAGCCTTTCCTCTCATATTCTTCAGCTACCTTTCTGAAGAAGAGTATGGATTCATCGATCTTATTGAACCTGGCGCAGAGATCTCCCAGGTAATTGATAGTGCTCGTATCCAGAGGTGTTGAACCAGAGAGTTTATGATAGAGAGTGCGGATTTCCTCGACATTTCCCCGTTTTAGGTGCTTCTCGGCTGATTTTATCAGCTTGTCTCTTTCTTCTTTTGTCATACATTTAAATTAATTCTTTCACTACAGTAAATCAAATGCAAAGATGTGAACTTCAATACCTGGTCTGACTGCGATAGATTTGTCTATGGTGAAACATTCATTTATGAAGAACAACACTATCATACATCGACGAGGACACCATGGAAGGTTGTGCGATGTATGCTGCTGGGGCCATGCAAAAATAGCGCTTTTTTGTGCTCTTCAGTGCCATATCCCTTGTTCCGCGAGAAATTGTATGCTGGGAATAAGGGATGGAGCTTTTCCATGAGTGAATCACGGTAGACTTTAGCAACGATGGAAGCGGCGGCGACGGAGTAGGAGACCCTGTCTCCTCCTATTATGCTCATCGAAGGGATTTCAAGACCGGGGATCTTCACGGCATCGATGAGGACTAAATCAGGCGATCTACCGAGGGAGACAATGGCTTTCCTCATGGCCGTGACAGTAGCGTTGAAAACGTTGATCCTATCGACCTGCTCTGCTCCTGTCACTCCGACGCCCCATGCAACGGAATCCCTCAGGATCTTCTTAAAGAGTCTCTTCCTGCTCAAAGGGGTGAGAAGCTTGGAATCCCGGATTCCTTCCCAGCTTTTCTCCCTATCAAGAATGACGGCAGCAGCGACCACCGGACCTGCAAGGCAACCCCTCCCGGCCTCATCGACACCACAGATGTGCAAAAAGCCATCTTTACTTGCATGATCTTCATAAAACCAGCAGGGTTCCATTTTTTGCGATCAGGATATCTTCTTTTCTTTGATCCTTGCCGATTTCCCCTTCTTCCCGCGCAGGTAATAGAGTTTGGCTCTGTTGACTGCTCCTTTCCGGGCCACCTCGATCTTCTCGATGATGTTGGAGTGAAGTGGAAAGATCCTCTCGACGCCGATTCCATCGGAGACCTTCCGTACGGTGAAGGTGCTCCTCAACCCTGCATTTCTCCTCCTGATGACAATTCCCTGAAAGACCTGTATTCTCTCCTTCTCTCCCTCGATTACCTTGACATGGACTTTAACATTGTCTCCCGGGGCAAAAGAGGCAATCTCTTTTTTTATCCTTCCTTCTTCAAAGCTTTTGATCATCTCCATCATTGTGAATCCTTTCCTTTCTCATTCTTTTCCATGAGGTCCGGCCTCTTCCTGATTGTTGCTTCCAGAGCTTTTTCTTTTCTCCATCTTTCGATCTCGGAATGATTTCCTGAAAGAAGGATATCGGGCACTTTCATTCCCCTGAAGTCGGCCGGTCTCGTGTACAGCGGGTAACCCAGCACCCTGGCTGAAAAGGAATCCTTCCTCGGCGATTCCGGGTCTCCCAAGACGCCGGGGATTAGCCTCGCCATGGCATCGATGACAATCATTGCAGCCAGCTCCCCACCGGTTATCACAAAATCACCGATTGAGAGCTCCTCATCTGCCAGATGCATTCTCACCCTTTCATCGACCCCTTCATATCTTCCACAGATCAGAATGATCCGTTCATAGCCGCTCAGTTCTTCCGCCTTTTCCTGGTCGAATCTTCTCCCCTGTGGGCAGAGCAAGATCACCTTTGTCTTCTCATCGGGATTTCTCACTTTGATTGCCTCCACCGCCTCGAAGATGGGTTCCGGCTTCAGGACCATTCCGCCACCGCCGCCGAACGGCGTGTCATCTACTTGTCGCTGAGTCCCCTTCGCATAATCGCGCAGGTTGTGAATCTCGATCGTGATCAACCCTCTCCCGATAGCCCTTCTGATTATGCTCTCTGTCAGAGGGCCCTGGAACATCTCAGGGAAGATTGTTATTACATGAAATTTCATTTAAATCCAGCAATCCTGCCGGAGGCCTGACTACGATGATTCTATTTTCGATCTCCACTCTAACACAGATCGATCTTGCGAACGGTATAAGGAATTCCTTTGCCCCTTTCTGAACAACGAGGAGATCCGTCCCTCTCGTCTCATCGATGGCGATGACCCTTCCGATCGCTTTTCCACTTTCAAGCACGACTCTCATGCCGACAAGGTCATCGATGTAATATTCATCTTCAGCAAGTGGCCCGAGTTCTGAAACTCTGACAAAAACATGCCATCCGATGATCTTTTCCGCCTCTTCCTTGGAATCGATGCCTGAAAATTTTGCTATGATTTGCCTCCTACGAAATCTTTCTCGCTCGAGGCAGATGGTTCTGATGCTGTCAGCTTCCTCTCCGGCCATGAGCTTGTGGAATTTCATCAGGTGTCCAACTCGCCCTGAGAAAAGTTTTATGGCGACGTCTCCCCTCAGCCCCCATGTTCGAACGACCTTTCCAATTGAGATCAGTCTCTCCAAAATGCGCCGACCCTACTCCAGAATCTCTAGAACGAATCTCTTCCTGAGCTTCATTCCGGCCGCTCCGAGGATAGTCCTGATGGAACGAGCAGTTCTTCCCTGTTTTCCGATCACTTTCCCAAGATCTTCCTGAGCAACCCTGAGTTCAAGGACAGTAGTTTGCTCTCCCTCGATCTCTCTCACGGAAACAGCGCTGGGATTGTCAACAAGCGATTTCGCAATTAGTTCTAACAACTCTTTCATGTCTGTCCCTCCTCTATAATAAGAACTGACCTTTGTGCCGTCTGCTATTGCGTCAGCTTCGCCTTTTCTAGAATGCTTCTGACCGTTTCAGATGGATGAGCTCCTTTCTTTATCCACTCATCAGCCTTTTCCAGATTTATAACGATCTCCGGAGGATCCGTTGTTGGATTGTAATGACCGATAATTTCGAGAAAACTTCCCCGAGGCGTTTTTCTCGAATCGGAAACGACAAAGCGATAGAAGGGTTTCTTGTTAGTTCCTATCCTTCTCAGTCTTATCTTCAGCACCTCTACACCTCCCAAATATAAAATCTTAATTATAAGTATAATTTGCGATTAATACAAATTCTATATTTTTCTAAAGGAATTTACCTGTTCTTCTTAAAAACATGTCATTTCCCGATGAATGGCAGCCCCAGCCTTTTGATCCCCTTCCATCCTCCTGCTTCCTTAATCTGCCTCATCATCTTCTTCACCTGGGCAAACTGTTTCAGCAGCCTGTTGATCTCCTGCACGGATCGTCCGGAACCTCTGGCAATCCTCCTCTTCCGGCTTCCATCAATGATTTTGAAGTTCTCTCTTTCAGTGCTGTTCATGGAATTGATGATGGCTATCGTGCGATCGATCTCCTTATCATCCAGGCTAACGCCTTTAAGAGAGCCCAATCCAGGGATCATGCCGAGGAGAGATTCGATAGAGCCCATCTTCTTCACCTTCAGGAGGTGCAGCCTGAAATCTTCAAGAGAGAACTCTTCTCTCCTTAGTTTCTTCTGTAACTCGATGACCTCCTTTGCCTCGATCACCTGCTCCGCTTTCTCTATAAGCGAGAGGATGTCTCCCATCCCGATGATGCGGGATGCCATTCTCTCCGGGTGGAATTTCTCCAGCGCATCCACCTTCTCACCGATGCCGATAAATTTAATGGGCACGCCAGTTATGAACTTGATGGAGAGCGCGGCGCCTCCTCTGGCATCACCGTCAAGCTTTGTCAGGATAACACCATTCAAATGAAGCCTCCTGTTGAATTCTGCAGCACTTTTGACGGCATCCTGCCCTGTCATTGCGTCTGCTACATAGAGGATCTCCGTTGGATTCAGGATTCCCTTCAAGCGTTCAAGTTCTTCCATCAGGGTTTCATCGATATGAAGCCGACCGGCTGTATCAACGATCAGGCAGTCGTATCCGGTCTGCCTGGCCTCCTTCAGAGCCTCCCGGCAAATTTCATCCGGAGTCTTTCCTGCCGAATTAGCAAAGAAGGAGAGACCGGCATCCCTCGAGATCTTGACGAGTTGATCGATGGCGGCAGGACGATACGTGTCCGCTGGCACTATGAAGGGAAACTTTCTGCTCTCCTTGAGCATTCGGCCGATCTTTGCAGCCGTCGTCGTCTTGCCTGATCCCTGGAGACCGACGAGCATGAAGACAGACGGGGGAACAGAATGGAATTTCAGCACACGATCTTCCCTTCCCAGGATCTCTTCAAGCTCATCCCGAACGATCTTGACGAACTGCTGACCCGGCGTGAGACTTCTCATCACATCTTCCCCAAGAGCCCTTGCCTTGACGTCATCCAGAATCTTCTTCACGACGTTGAAGTGGACATCGGCCTCGAGGAGCGCAAGCTTCATCTCTCTCAAAGCCTGCGAGATATTCGATTCCGTAATCCTGGCATCCCCCTTGATAACGCGGAAGATGGACTGAAATTTTTCGCTTATCGACTCAAACAATTCCTGCCTCCCTCCTGCACCTGCATCTAACAAGCATCAAATATCTATTAATTCAGGCATTCTGCCTGACATCGTATTCGCATGCGATTCGGATTTCTTCCAATAAATTTTTTATTATAGAAGACGTCCGCAATATGTCAACATGAGGCTGGAATTGCCGGAGCTTTGCCGTAATGGATCAGACTGAAGAAAGGAGGTGTCCAAGCTTCTCTTTTTTGGTTTTTAGATACTTGATATTCTGAGCGTTCGGTTGTATCTCGAGAGGTACCCTCTCAACGATCTCGAGTCCATAACCCCTCAGGGCTACAAATTTGCCTGGATTGTTCGTCAGGATCCTTATCTTTTTCAAGCCAAGACTGTTCAGTATCTGTGCCCCTATTCCATAATCTCTATGATCCGCCTTGAACCCCAGATGCTCATTTGCCTCCACCGTGTCTATCCCGGTATCCTGCAGTTCGTAGGCTTTTAACTTATTGATCAATCCTATCCCCCTCCCCTCTTGCCTCAGATAGACGATGACCCCTTTCCCCTCCCCTGAAATAATCTCCATCGCCTTCTGAAGTTGCTGTCCGCAATCGCATCTCAAAGAACCGAAGACGTCCCCGGTCAGGCATTCGGAATGGACGCGCACGAGCACTTCGTCCTTCGGTCCGATATCGCCGAGAACCATGGCAATATGTGTTTGGTTCTCGATGTCGTTGCTGAAGGCGATGAATTTGAAGTTGCCATAAGTGGTCGGGATCATCGGCTGGGCGATCCGATGGACGAGGCTTTCCGTTCTCATCCTGTATCTTATGAGATCGGCGATCGTAATCATCCTGAGGTCATGCCTCTTTGCGAAGATCGCGAGGTCAGGCACCCTTGCCATAGTCCCATCCTCATTCATGATCTCACAAATGACTCCAGCCGGATAGAGGCCGGCTAGTCTCGCCATGTCAACGGCAGCTTCCGTCTGACCCGCCCTCTTCAGGACCCCTCCCCTTCTTGCTCTCAGGGGGAACATATGCCCCGGGCGAGCCAGGTCGGAGGGCTTGGTGCTAGGGTTGATGGCTGCAAGAACGGTAGCTGCACGATCATGGGCTGATATGCCTGTGGTCACCATCTTCTTCGCTTCGATTGAGACACAAAAGGCTGTCCCGAACTTTGCCGTATTCTCATCGACCATCAGGGGGATCTGAAGCTCATAGAGCCTCTCCTCAGTCATCGGGAGACATATCAGCCCCCTGCCGTACTTCGCCATGAAATTGATGGCTTCCGGAGTAACCTTCTCTGCGGCAATGGTCAGATCGCCTTCGTTCTCTCTATCCTCGTCGTCCACGACTATCACCATCTTACCTTCAGCGATGTCTTTGATGGCTTCTTCGATTGTCGAAAACGGGAACGAGGAACTCTGTCTTTCTCTTCCTGTCATCTATTCCTGGCCTCCTGAAGTTTCTTGATATACTTTCCAATGATGTCCGTTTCTATGTTGACGCGTGCTCCCGTACGGAGAGATTGGAGGTTAGTGTTCCTCAAGGTATGAGGAATCAGCGTCAGCTCGAACCATCCTCTTCCCATTCTGGAAACGGTCAGGCTCACCCCGTTTATGGAAATGGAGCCTTTATCGACGATATAGCCCATCAATGAGCTGGGGCATGAGATCCTGAGGATCATATCATCACCGGATTTCGTCATACTCCTCACCTTGCCAGTTGAATCAACATGTCCCTGAACGATGTGTCCTCCAAACCGATCGGCAGGTCTCATGGCCAGTTCCAAGTTGACCTTCTCTCCTTCCCTCAGGTCGGGTAGGTTCGTTCTGGTCATAGTTTCCCGGCTCACATGAGCCTCGAGGAAGGGAACATCCCACTTCTCAACTGTGAGGCATGCCCCGTTAACATTGATTGAATCACCTGTCCTCATGTCTCCTTCCTTGAAGGAAGAGTTTATCCTCAGTCTTACATGATTTCCTGATCTGAATATTCTATCAATTGTCCCCACATCTTGCACAAGGCCAGTAAACATATTCTCTCCTTGCTATCTGTACACGGGATACCCTCTGAGCATCAGGTCTCCATCGATTGGCAGCGTATCGATGTTATCGATTTGGATAGATTGGCTCAATCCCCTTTGAAGAAGATCTCCTATGGCGACTATTGAATTCTTTTCGCCTATAATGGAGGGAGCGATGAAGAAATAGACCTTATCGACGAATCTCCCCTTGAAGGCGGAAGCCAGGGTCTGGCTTCCTCCTTCAATCAGGACAGATGATACACCCCTTCCGCCCAGATTCAGCAAGACATCGCTTAAACGGCATTTTCCATCCTCCTCGCCTACTGTGACGATGCTGGCACCCGCCGCTTCGAGCTTATCCCTGGCTTTCATATCCCCTTTTTCTGTCGTATAGATCCATATCTCCCCCTGGTCCAGGCTCTCGAACATTCGGGAATTCAGAGGAGTCCTGAGAAATGAGTCCAGGACAACCCTTACGACCTTCTTTTTTCTATCGGCTGAACCTCTAACGGTCAGCAGGGGATCATCTAACAGAAGCGTGTTTATCCCAACCATAATGGCATCGACACAGAACCTGATCCTGTTGTGGATATACTCTCTCGTTCCCGGCGAAGAGATCCACTTCGATTCCCCTCCCGAAGAGGCAATCTTTCCATCCAGACTCATAGCAGCCTTGGCGATCACAAATGGATGGCCCGTTCTCACGAACTTAACGAAGACCTCGTTGAGCCTTTCCGCTTCCTTCCTGAGCAATCCTTCCTCGACGAAGATCCCCGAGCTTCGAAGTTGATTGAAGCCCCTGCCATTGACCATCGGATTTGGGTCCTGCATGGAGCAGACGACTTTTCGTATCCCGGCTTTGATAATCCTGTCGCAGCAGGGAGGAGTCTTCCCATAATGACAGCAAGGTTCGAGGTTCAGGTATAGCGTGGCATCTCTCGCTGCCTCGCCAGCCTCATCGAGCGCTGCTATCTCAGCATGTTTCTCGCCTGCCCTCCAATGAAACCCCTTCCCGGCCACTCGCCCATCTTTCACTACGATGGCGCCAACGATAGGATTGGGACTGGTTTCACCCTCTCCCCTTCTTGCGAGAGAAAAAACCATCATGAGATATTCTTCATCGGAATGCATATGACTTCAAATCCAGGATCTGTTCTCGCCTAACAGTCCCTCGGCATATTCTTCCGGCGAGAAATCTACGAGGTCATCCATTGTCTCACCGACGCCCACATATTTGATCGGTATCCCCATCTCGCTTCGTATGGCAAGGGCGATCCCTCCTTTGGCTGTTCCGTCAAGCTTTGTGAGAACGGTTCCCGTCACTCCGGTGAATTTTAAAAACTCTTTTGCCTGCGAGAGCCCGTTCTGTCCGGTCGTCGCGTCGATGACGAGGAGAACCTCATGCGGGGCGCCCGGTATCTCTCTTGCAGTTACCTTGACGATCTTTTCCAGTTCTTTCATCAGATTGCTCTTGGTATGCAATCTTCCCGCCGTATCAATTATTAGATAATCGTAATTGCGGCTTTTTGCCGCTCGAATGGAATCGAAAACGACGGCTGCCGGATCTGCGCCGTCCGCCTGGACGATGATCTCTGAACCTATTCTCTCGGAAAGAATCCGCAGTTGTTCGGCCGCCGCAGCCCGGAAGGTATCAGCAGCAGAGAGCAGGACTCTCTTTCCATCCTTGAGATACCTGAAGGCAAGCTTTCCTGCCGTAGTCGTCTTCCCCCCTCCATTGACACCAACGATAAGGGTGACGAACGGTATGGCATCTTCCAGCGTTATGGAGGGTCGATCCTGAGAAAGAAGGGTCACAATTCTCTCCTTAAGGATGACGAGAGCTTCTCCTTTTTCCAGCGATCTTCTCTGCTTTATCTTGTCGCGAAGAGCGCCGACGAGTTCTCCTGCGACCCTGATTCCAACATCCGCTTCGATCAGGATCTCTTCTACTCTCTCGAGAAAATTTTCATCCAGGGCAGCCATATCTCTCTCGACTCCCCTGATCTTTTCGTAGAGACTGCTCCTTGTCTTCGAAAGACCATTTATCAATCTTGAGAAAGAATCGAAAAGTCTCACGCGATGAACCACCTTTCCTATTTCAGCGTATCAAGGATCTCCTTGGATTTGATGGCGGAGGGCGTCCCTGGAGCCAGATCTATGACCCTTCGAAAATGCACTTGAGCCTCTTCCTTGTTTCCATCCTTCATGCATGTCATTGCAAAGAGGAAATGGAAGTCGAAATCCTGTTTATAGGCAGCTTCCGCCACTCTGTATTCAAAGAGAGCCTCCTTGTAGTTTCCAATTCTATCCAGTAGTTTCGCAAGCTGATAATGTCCGCGATAGAATTTAGGGCTCTTTTCCACCGCCCTTCGAAGGTCTTCGATGGCTTCCTTGATGTTCCCCTCCCTCTCATAGAGCTGACTTCTGTTGAAGTATACGCTTTCCGGCGTCCGATAGAACCTGTCCCTAAGGGCGATCTCGAAATGTCTGAAGGCATCCTCCCTTTTTCCCATCTGATCATAGAGAACTCCCAGATAGTTGTGGACCTCTGTAAGATAGGGATCAGCCTTGAGCGCTTGAAGGTAGGCTTCCTCTGCCTCGCTGTAGTTTCCCGCAGAGAAGTTGATGATCCCCAGCCACTGAGAATATTCCGGATTCTTCGGCTCTATGCTCATGGCCATCTTTACTTCGGCGATTGCTTCCTGGATCCTCCCCTGCTGGAAGTAGATTTTTCCCAGATTGCAGTGATGCGATGCAGCTTTTCTTTCCTTACTCCTCTGTGATTGACAGCAAATCAGGCTGAACAACAGAAGAACCAAAACGGATATCCATACAAACGGACAGGATTTTTTTTTCATTAATCCCTCCTGATTACAGTCAGCTTCTTATAAAAAACCGTTTAAGAAAGGATGTCCCGGCATGTTTCTTCGATCCTTTCTCTTGCTCATGAGGGAATGTTTCAGTCAGTTCCTTCCCCTCGACAATGGCAAGAGGATTGTCCGAGATCATTCTGAATGCATCCTCTTCACCGACGATCGTTGCCATGGCATGGTAGGCTTCCATCAGCTCCGGGGCTCTGCTCCTCGTGTCATGCGAATCTGAGGCGATGATATGGACCAGACCTCTCGCGGCGCATTCCCTGCTGAAGTCTCTTACTTCCTCTCCGAAGTGACCCATTATGCTCGATGATGTGATCTGAACGAATGATCCCAGCTCGACCGCCTGAGCAACTCTCCTGATATCATCATTGAAGTATTTAACCCTTTCCGGATGAGATAAGATCGGCGTGATCCCCGCAAGCTTGAGGGAAAAGATGACCTTTTCGAACTCCACAGGATACTGCTGGTACGGGAGTTCCAGGAGTAAATAGCGTCCCGTCATGTTCATTGTGATGATACTTCCATCCTTGATCTTTCCGGGAATATTATCCGTGATATGCACTTCGGAACCCGGAAATATATCAAGATCGATCCCTTCTCTCGCGATCGCCTCCTTCAGTAGAGAGATTGATTCCATGATGACAGTTGGAGTCGCATAGAAGAAGCCTTCCCTGAAATGAGGAGTGGCGACGAGTCCGCTGATACCATCCTTCCGGGCGATTCTGCAAGCTTTGATTGCATCTTCCATCGTCTCGATGCCGTCATCCAGTCCCGGAAGGATGTGGCAGTGAATGTCGATGACCTTTCTATCCATCATCTCAATCCTCCTCCTTCAATGGGCGCGACAGGAGTTCGCCGATCGCCTCGGCAGGTTTCTTGTCTTCGTATAAGACGCTGTGGACTTGAGATGCGATGGGCATCTCCACGTCAAATATCTTCGCCAGGCGCCGCGTGGAGATGCAAGTGGTCACTCCTTCGGCAATCATCTTCATTCCTGCGAGGATCTCCTGCAGGCGCTCACCCTTTCCAAGACGCATTCCAACCGTCCGGTTTCTGCTGAGCCTCCCCGTGCATGTCAGAACGAGGTCTCCTACGCCGGCCAGCCCGGAGAATGTTCTGGCGTAGCCTCCCATCCTGGTTCCCAGCCTCCGTATCTCTGACATACCCCTCGTTATCAGAGCAGCAAGAGTATTATTGCCGAACCCCAGTCCATCAATGATCCCCGCCGCTATGGCGACGACGTTTTTAAGTGATCCAGCAACCTGGACACCCGTCGTATCACTGTTTGTATATAGCCGAAAATTTCCATGCGAGATCTCTTTCTGTACCTGCTCCGCAAAACCTGCATCGCCTGAAGAGATGACGACTGCGGTCGGATCCCCACGCGCCATCTCGGCAGCAAAACTCGGCCCCGAGATTATTCCGATCTTATTAATATACCCTTCTCCTAAAACATCGAGGGCAAGTTCTGACATGAGCTTGAGAGAATCGCTTTCGATTCCCTTCGTTGCGATTAGCAGATCGATTCTCCTCTTCAATACCGATTTCATTTTTCCGAAGACACCTCTGGCAAATTCCGTAGGAACGACGAAGATGACAAGGTTCGAGCCATCGAGAGATTCCTCCATGGAACAGGATGGAATGACATTTTCCGGGATCCTGAAATCCTGGAGGAACGTTCCGTTCTCTCTCTTCTCCCGGATCTCACGACATATCTCTTCTTCATAGACCCATAGTCTGACCACCTGACCGCTACTCGCCATGTGGATAGCAAGTGCTGTACCCCAGCTCCCTGCGCCAACAATGGAAACGCTGCTTTTCATCAGTTTTTTTCTCCTATCCTGGGTTCCACGCCTGAAATAAGATTCTTGATGTTTGACGAATGCCTGAAAATAATGAGGATGGAGGAAATCGTCGCGAAAGGGAAGAAAGGGTTGTATTGACTGAAGATGAGGGTAAACAGTGGGAGAGTCAGTGCTGCAGCGATGGAACCAAGAGAGACGATCCTTGTAGGAAGAGCCACGATCATGAAACAGACGAGGGAGGATAGCATTGCCCATGGGACACAGAGCAGAAATGCTCCTATTGTCACAGCGACTCCTTTGCCGCCTTTGAATTTGAGGTAAACGGGGAAGATATGACCGATGACGGCCGCGAGAGCGGCTGTACCGCACCAGCCGGGTTCTCCTCCTGCCAGAAGGATTGGAAGTAATACAGAAAAGACTCCTTTTAGAATGTCAAGAAAGAGCGTGAGAAGCGCCGCCCCCTTCCCGAGATTTCTTAAGACATTGGCAGCTCCGATGTTCCCGCTTCCTCTCGATCGGATATCTATCCTGCAGAACCATCGACTGATGAGAAGACCGAATGGGATGCCGCCCAGCAGGTATGGTGCAATCACGAACAGCAAAATTTCTGTCATCGATCTCTTCCTTTTTAAAGAAGGATGCCCATCCCCTTCCTATTTATCTTTCACCCAGAACGAACTCCTGGATCTTTTCATATCTGGCACCATCTGGGAGCAGGATGCTCCGGATGAGATGGAACCTGTCTGCTTCAAAGGATCCAAAATGAATCTCCTTCTGTTTCCCAAGGAATTGCAATCCTTCCGCGTCACGTCCAGGTACCTTTACCCGTCCAATGGTCACATGCGGCTTGAAATCCCTGTCCTCTCTTTCGAAACCTGCCAGCTCCATCCTCGATTCGATCTCTTTAGCAAGTTTTACCAGCGTTCCCTTCTCCTCCCGGATCCCGCACCATACTACCCGGGGTTTTCCATTTTCCGGGAATCTTCCCAGGGACGAAACGTTGATGCAGAAAGGCTGGTAGCGCGCCGCGACCTCTCTCAAGGCGCTCGCAATGGATTCCACTTTACTCTCGTCCACCTCCCCGAGAAACTTCAGCGTCAGATGAATCCCCTCTGGCCTCACCCATTTTACACCTCTCCAGATCTTCTCCAGAGTTCTCAGCACATTGAGAAGCTCTTTTTTCACATTCTCCGGAACATCAATCGCTATAAAGAGTCTCATGTTAAACTTTTTCTCTGCAACCAGGCTAAAGTGTATCAATACTCTACTTTGATGGCTCGATGGTGAGGAGTCTTCTCCTCAGAAGATCAAGAGCCGTCTGGACGGCTAATTTTCTGATTATCTGCCGATCCCCCAAAAATGTCCTTTGCTCCACCTGGATTCCATTCTTATCGGCTATTCCTATAAAAATAAGTCCGACGGGTTTATCGATAGTCCCTCCTTCCGGTCCCGCGATGCCGGTGATTGAGATGGCAAGGTCGGACTGAGCTTTTTCTCTCACGTTCTCGGCCATGCTTCTGGCGACCTCCTGGCTGATGGCGCCAAAATCTCTGATATCTTTTCCAGGGATCCCGAGAAATTTCTCTTTGGCGTCGTCCGAATAGGAGACGACTCCTCCTTTGAAATATCTTGAGCTGCCTGGGATCTCGGTGATCTTTTCGGCAAGCAGACCTCCTGTACAGGATTCAGCTACGGCGAGCGTCATCTTTCTCTCTGCAAGAATCCTTCCCGTTACAGATTCCAAGGTATCGCCATCCTCTCCAAAAATATCCACCCCCAGCCTCTTACGGATCTCCGAATCGATCTCCTTTCCTATCTTTTCAATCTGTGGTTGTGACTCTCCTTCGATGATGAGATCAAGTTCGACCTGCCCCAAGGATGAGAGCGTGGAGAAAGAACATGCTTCCCTGTCATAGAGGTCTCGGGCCCTTGATTCAACTTCGAGTTCAGCGAGCCCGTAGATCTTGTAGATCTTCCTCAGGAACTTAACTCCTTTGAGATACGTCTTTATCCGCGCAAGAAAGGAAGATGTGATGATTGATTCTATTTCTCTAAGAGCACCAGGCATGCAGACAATAATCACTTTCTTGAATTTCAGAAAGATCCCGGGGACGATGCCAGCTTTATTCTCAAGAGGCTCCGCTCCATCAGGCAGCATCGCCATTCTCTCCCCTCCCTTCGGGAAGGCCATGCCTCTCGATTCCAGCTTCTTCTTTATCCTATCAAGGAGTTTCTGATCCAGCTTCAGGCTAAGCGCAACCGCTCTTGCCAGTGCATCCCTTGTCAGATCGTTCCTCGAAAGGCTCAAACCTCCTGTGATGATGACCAGATCGACCCTTGCCGCCGCGCTTCTTATGGCGTTTTCGATGTGTTCCAGTTCATCTCCGACTCGTGTCCTGAACAGAACCTTGATCCCCAGTTTCCCCAGCTTTTCATTGATGTAGTCGGCATTCAGATTTCCATGGGCGAACAGGAGAAGCTCCGTTCCCACAGTGATGATCTCCGCATTCATTTTTCAAGCTCCCGAATCTTGGATTCACTCTCTTTGAGCTCATTGATCGCCTTAAGGATCGCATGGGAGAAAGATGCGATATCTTCCTTCTTGATCCTGCCATCCTCTCCCTTTGGGAACTGCAGCGGCTTTCCGAAGAGAACCTTGATCTTTATCGGCTTCGGGAAGATCCCCCTGTGACTGAGAGCCCTATCTGCCCCTATGATTGCGACCGGGATCGCCGGAGACTCGCTCTTGGCTGCGAGAAACGAGGCCCCGTGCATCCATTTAAGTTCTCTCCCGCGGTAGATAGTCCCTTCAGGAAAAATCCCAACGATACTCCCATCCTCAAGGGCTCGGATGGCGCTCCTGAGGGCATCAAGATCGGCCTCTGATTCCCTGACAGGGATCGTCTCCATCCATCGATAGAACCAGCCCTGCATGAATTTATCATAGAATCTTCGCTTGATCATGAAGTGGATCTTCCTGTGGCACGCCGAGCCGAGGCATGGTGAGTCAAGATAAGATGAATGGTTGGCCGCAAGAAGGGCTGCGCCGTTTTCCGGAACATTCTCCCTTCCCCGAACATCCATCCTGAAATAGAATCTTGCCAGCGGCCAGAACAGCCCCTTGATAAGCCAGTAGAACATCCGCTCGCCTTATCCTCCCTTAATCCTTTTCTCAAAATTCTCCGGAACGACCAATCCTCCCGAAACGATCATTTTTATTCCTTCCTCGATGGAGACATCGAGGAAGGTGATGTCCTTTCTCGGCACAAGGATGAAGAGTCCCGACGTGGGATTGGGGGTCGTGGGGAGAAAGACTGCCATCATCTTATCTTCGCCGAACTTTTCTAAGACGAGACCACGGTCGCTTGTCAGAAAGCCGAGGGAATAGATTCCCTTGCGGGGATATTCAAAGACGACGACGTTCCTGAAGGCCTTCTTCCCCGTGGAACTGAAGGCATCTAGAAGCTGCTTGGAAGCTCCGTAGATCCCCTTGATGAATGGGATCTTGAGAATCCGCTGTTCGAGCAATTTGAAGACCCTTTTCCCCATGTAGAATGACGCTATGACTCCAAGAAGATAGAGAAAGAGAACCAGTACGATGATCCCCACGACGGGGATCACAATCCTGGCTGGTACGGTATTGATGAAGGGAACTTTGAAGAGATCCAGCAGCTTCATGAGGGAGGGCGTGATCCACGAATCTATAATGCTGAATATGAAATAGAGGATCCAAAGCGTGATGAAGAGCGGGAGGACAAGGATGAGGCCAGTTCCGAATTTCCTCCGGAAATGGCGGAATATTATGCTAATGATCATTCTTACCCTTCTTCGTGGAAAACCCGAACTGTCGCGCAAACTTGAAGAAATAGTCAGCCGCCGAGAAGATGGCAAGTATGACAACCAGCCAGAGGGCTATGATCCCCAGGTATCCATACTTTCCGAGTCTTTCCAGCGTATTTGTGAAGATGAGAAGGACGACGGCGATGATCTGTGAGACTGTTTTGTACTTTCCCCAGATGGAAGCGGGGATGGTCACTCCGTATGAGGAGGCCACGCTCCTGAGTCCGCTGATGGCGAACTCCCGGCCGATTATGATGACGACCATCCAAGCCGGAGCAAATCCGAGCTCGACGAGAGAGATGAAGGCCGCCGACATCAAGAGCTTATCAGCGATGGGGTCCAGGAGAACGCCGAGTTTCGTCACCTGGTTCCTCCTTCGGGCGATGTAGCCATCCAGATAATCCGTCAGCGCGGCGACAAGAAAGATGGAGACGGCGACTATCTCTTTCCACTCTTCAACCCAGCCGAAATACTGGACCCCCTTAAATCTCGTCAGCAGAACTACAACGAGGATTGGAATGAGGAATATCCGGAATACGGTGAGCGAATTTGGCAGATTCAGCATCTCTGTTTCCCTGAGACCCCGATACAGTGGCAAAAATACCATAAAGAAATTTTACGGTCAATCTCAAGGAACAAGCCGTCCCCTTTTTCTCTCGTCTGGTTTTGAAGTAGAATATCAACTTAAATTGGAGCCGGCAACATGAGCGAGATCCGGTTTGGAACGGATGGATGGAGGGGGATAATTGCTGCCGATTTCACATTCCGCAATGTGAGAAAGGCTACTGCAGCGCTGGCTTTATATCTCAAAGAGAGGAGAGAAGCGCAACGTCCTGTCGTCATCGGATACGACAACAGGTTTCTCTCGGAGAGGTTTGCCCTGGAATCTGGTATGATCCTTCTCGAACATGGAATCACCTCTATCTTCTCAAGAGAACCGCTCCCCACACCCGCGCTCTCTCTCCAGGTCATTCGTTCAGAAGCTTCCTGCGGGATAATGATAACGGCAAGCCATAATCCGCCGGAATTCAACGGCCTGAAGATCAAAGCGAAATTCGGAGGGAGCGCCCTCCCGGAGATGACCGATGCCATCCAGGATTGTCTCTCCCGGGCGGAAGCAATCGAGGAGGCAAGAGCCGCTGCAGCGTACCCCCCTGAATGGAAGAGAGATTTCATAACACAGTACGTCGAATATTTAAAGGATTTTGTGGATCTGGATCTTATCAGGAATAGCCGGAAGAGGTTCCTCGTCGATTCCATGCACGGAGTGGGAGCAAGGATCATCGAAGAGATACTCTCCGGAAGCACCTGCCTGGTCAAAACCATCCGTTCGAATAGAGACTCTTTTTTCGGCGGAGTGAACCCGGAGCCTCTCGAAAAGAATATTGAATTCCTGAGAGATCGAGTCCGGACAGAAGGATTTGATCTTGGTGTGGCAACCGATGGAGATGCCGACAGGATCGCCGCTATCGCTGAAGATGGAAGCTACGTTTCCCCCCTGACCCTGACCCCCATGCTCGCCCTTCACCTCCTGGAAAACAAAAAGAAGCGCGGAGCTATCGCCAAGACCTTTGCCAATACGATCTATCTGGACAAGATTGCAAAGAAATACGACCTTCCTTTATTTGTCCGTCCCATCGGCTTCAAGTACATTGCCGAACTCATGATGAGGGAGGAATTCCTGATCGGGGGAGAGGAGAGTGGCGGCATAGGGATACAGGGTTACATTCCAGAGAGGGATGGCCTGTTGATCTCCATGCTTCTCTTTGAGATGCTCTGCCAGAATCCCCTCCCCTTCACGCTGCTCAGGAAGAAAATGTGGGATGAATTCGGAAGATACGAGTATAGAAGGGTTGACCTGAAGAGTCAGCTCGAGGAGGGAAAGAAGCGCATCAGGCAGATCGCGGGAGATCCTCCTGATTCTATAGCCGGTTATTCTGTCCACAGAATAGACCCTCTCGACGGGATAAAATTCATATTCCAGGACGATAGCTGGCTCCTGCTCAGGCAGTCAGGAACTGAGCCTGTTCTCCGCATCTATTCTGAAGCAACATCCCTTAAAAAACTAGACCGTCTTGTAGAGGCGGGTCTTCGATTGGCTTCGGCAAGAGAACGATGAGGCTTCTCGCTCGATTCCATCATCTTCCCGCACGGTGAGTTCGATTTTCATTCTTTTTCTTTGCGATCGCCCGGGCTTTCTCGATCTCTCCTTCAAGCAGATCGAGCCTTCCCGTTCTCAGAGCGATTCTCCCGAGATACAGGATGGTCAGGGGGCGATTCTGGTCAAGATCTTCCGACTCGAGGAATCGTTCCTTCGCCTCGCGGTAATTTCCCTGATGGAACGCAGACTGTCCGAGGAGGGAGTACAACTCTGCCTGGAGAGGACGATCGTCCAGATTCCTTTCAAGCAGATCTCTGATGATCTCTTCTCCCCTTACGTAATTCTCATTATGGATCTCTGCGCTGGCAAGATATTTCATGACGGCGTCATGCTTTCCATATCTCGATATGTATGATTCGAGGAGATTGCAGGCATCCTTGTTTCTTCCCTGCTTGATATACATATCCGCGAGCTTTATATGGGCCAGGATGTAGTCATCCTTTTGCTCTATGGCGCGTCTGTAACTTTCTTCCGCCTCTTTGAAATCCGAGAGAGCTTCTTTGAAGAACCCATAATAAAAATTGAATTCTGCGTTATCGGCTCCCCTCTTTTTCAATTTCGAGAAAAACTCATCGCCCATTTCATCGAGTTCCGAGGTGCTGAATTTCTTCGCGATGAAGGCATATGTCTGGCTTGCATTGGGATCTATCTCAGTTGCCCTTACAAATTCCAAGAATGCTTTCCTCTGTTCGTTTTCCCTTATATAATTCCTGCCTCTTTCGATGCAGGACGCTGCATCGTCTTTCTCCGCTCCGCCTCCCTGGCAGCAGATCATAAGCAAGAGCGGCAGGAACAGAAGGAAGACTATTTTGAGAGATCCTTTCGTGCGGATAGGGAGATCTTTCCAAAAAGTCATGGCAAAGAGAAAGAGACTCACTCCCAGACAGCTCCAGGCAAAAAGATCGCCGACTCTGGAATAGACAGTCTGATCGTTGTCGATAAGGACATTGTCAGTCAGAACCCCTCTGACTGTTGCAAAATCTTCCATACTCCCGAGTAGCGACTGGATGCTTCCATCCGGTCTTATGAAGGCTGTAATCCCGGTGTTCCCATCCCGCAATATTGAGATCTTGTTCTCGACGGCCCTTAGAACGGAGATGTAAAGTACCTGTCGCTGGATCGCTTGCCCCACGCCACCTTCACTCGTCATGTTGATTATGAAATCGGCTCCGTCTCTTTTCGCATTCATGGCAAGCTCCGGATAGATAGATTCATGGCAGAGCAGCATGACAAAGCGGCTCTCTCCGCCCTCATTGCTCAGACGCATGATGGATGTATCATTGCCGGGTTCTATGAAAGGCTCGACACCCGTCGCTCCTCTTGCAGCTCTTCTCTGCATGGCCTGAAGACCCTTTGAGATCTTCCCGATGAGACCATCATAGGGAATGTATTCCCCCCAGGGAAAGAGTATCATCTTGGCATATTGGCCAATGATTTTCCCATCCTTAGAGAGAAGAAATGCTGTATTTGTCTTTTTCCACTTTATCTTCCTGGCCTCACCGAACCCTCCAACAAGCATGCTTGCGTCTTTCCTTGCTGCCATCCATGCCAGATCTTCAAGATAGGCAGGTTCCTTATGAATCTCTGCTTTGATGGAGTACTCTGGCCAGACGATGAGGTCCACCTCGCCTGTGCCTATCTCTCTTTCCGTCAGGAGCATCTGCGTCAAATAGACCTCGACGCTGTTGTCGATGACATGCATTATTCCTGGCTGCAGGAGTGTGATCCGCGGCCCCTCTTCCCAATCTCTGCCTCCCATCCTCGCTACGCCGTAAAGCCAGGTTGCAGCCACAAGAAAGAAGACGATGAGAGTGGAAGCGATAAGCCTGCGCTTTAGTATAAACCCTATATTCTCCCTTCTTCGAAACCAGCTCAGGAGGAACTCTGCGATGAGACCGTTGACCGAGGCAAGCAGGAAAGATACGGCATAGACACCGCCAAGATCCGCGATCTGGATCATCCTGGTTTCTGGAGCCAGGCTGTACCCCAGAAGATAAAAGACAAAATGACCAAGGGTGAAATGGACGCGGAACCATTCAAGAGAAACCCACAGCAGCGGGATCGTAAGGCAAAGAGGCAGGGCAAGTCTTCTCACTCTTTTCAGCAGTATTGCAAAGAATAGGAACTGTGAGAAGCAGATGATGGCAAGAACAGGGGGAATGTACAGCCGGAACGAAAATCCTCCGCGAAAACCGATGTTCCAGAAAACGTATGATCCGATCAGGATGGCAAAGATGGAGGCCTTCTCAAAGCGATGATACAGGATTACCCATGGGACCAGCGCTACAAGAGAGAAATATCGGAAGCAACCTCCGAAGCTCGGCATGGCCAGGAAGATCCCTGAAAGCACGGAGATAACGGCTATGGTAAAAAACCTCTTCATCATACTCCGCTGTAAAATGCCATAAATATACTAAACGCGAAGGTTTTTGCAATTGTCATCCCCTTGGAAACAAACTTAGTTTTCAACCGATGTTGCTCTTAAATGATCAGTGGAATCTTCAGGAATGCCGAATGAAGGAACTAAATGCTAAGATCGGTACTGTTGCTCTCACCGTTCTCAACATTGATGAGGCTCGTGCCGAAGGGATCTATATCATCTGTAATTGTATCTGGAAAGTTAAGAATAACGATTTTTGTCTGCTGGCCGGACTGCGTGGAATAGGTGACTTCCATTTCACCATACCCGGTGCAACGAACTTGTGGATCCCAGCTATCAACATCTTCGTCAGAGATGGGAAAAGCATCCATCCATCGAGTCTTCAGGAAGACGGAAACATAAACCCTTCCCACATCGTTCTCATCT
The DNA here is from genome assembly GCA_040752675.1 of Acidobacteriota bacterium. Taxonomy (NCBI): domain Bacteria; kingdom Pseudomonadati; phylum Acidobacteriota; species Acidobacteriota bacterium. Next base: position 4,331 of record JBFMGF010000050.1, on the reverse strand, counting down.
CGCCACCAGGCGATGTATGGTCGGCCTTCGTTATCGAAGTCGAGCGATGGGCTCAGATCATCGAAGGAATTGTCAACATCTTCAACAGGCGCTATATCTGCCCATCGGTTCGTCATCCACTTGGAGAAGACTATTTCGTAATCATTCCCGTCAAATCTCGGCCATAGAACATAGGGAAAACTCCCCTCTGCGACATTTTCCTTGATGGCAGGTCTTAGATCTCCGTTGAGATCTCCGTTTTCATTCAGCGTATAGATGGTGGGTTTATTCCCGAACTTGGTCCATATCTTTAGAGTCTTGCCCGTTTGTTTTTCGACATATATAGTTTTCAGATAATTTCCATCAGAATCTACTTCCACAGAAACTTCGGAGAGAGAAGCATTTGAAAACAGGATGGCAAGGGATATTATGATCAGTGTTCTAATGATTGTTGTTCTCATTTTTCTTCCCTACCTTCTCGATAAAGTTATCAAATTTGTATACTTCCGGAAATCTTCTCTCGATGTGTGTGCGAAGCTGTTTCAGTCTCCGGAAATATATCTTTTCCTGAACCTCGTTCCGTTCCCTCCTGTAAATCTCCCACTGGCGATAGCTGTTCAGGAAGAGGATGTCCGAATATTTTCCTTCCTGCCGGTCTGAGAGCATATCGGAATCCCGGAAGCATCGGCGCGCCATGCTGAACTGACCTTTGCTCATGTATGCTTCACCCATCCTCGTCAGGGCAAGGGCTGCTGTCCTCTTATAGCCTCTTTCGCGGGCTGCTTTAAAGGCTCTGTCAATCATTGTGAAGCCCTTGGGAAAGAGACCATTTGAGATGTAGCTCCCTCCCAGATTGACCATCACCTTCACCTTCAGCTCCTCTTTGTCCGTCATTCTTTCCAGAAGGGAAAGGGCTTCTTCATAATGTTCCTGAGCTTCCTTGAATCTCTCCTCGTCGTAGGCTATGTTACCAAGAGTGTTCAGGATCGCGGCCTGCATCTCGGTATCTCCCTCCGATGTAGCAAGCTTGAGACATTCTCTTGCCAGGATGGTTGCCACATAAAAGTCTCCAAACTCCCTGTTCACATAGGCAAGCTGTAGAAGGACCCGCGCGTTCATCTTTACTGGCAGATTCTTGCTGTTTCTCAGAACCCATCTCAACTCGTTTTCGCACATGTGCAAACGGCCCAGCGCCTTGAGAGCCGTGGCTATCTTCATCCTCGCCTCTGCGATCCTGAGCTCTCTATGAGCTTCGTCTTTCAGCGTTTCTACAACCTCAAGGGCTCTTTCGAAAATGGCATAAGCCATTCCAAAATTCCCAAGGTTGTATTCAATCTCTCCTTCCCTGATCAGTTTGGAATAATCTGAAGAGAGAGGTTTGTAAGCATCGTACATAGAAAGATCGACGATGTCGGAGAAGCTCTGAATGGAAATGTTGAAGATCTCTGCAAGGACTTTCAGCTTTTCAAATGAAGGAATGGTCTGCCCTTTTTCAAAGCGCGAGAGCTGCGAGTTGTCAATCTGATGTCCGATTTTCTCGCTCTTCTCTTCGATCTCTCTAAGCGTATAACCATACCCATCACGAAGCTTCCTCAGATAAGCGCCAAGCTTTCCTCTGCTTACCTCTTGCATTGCTATCCTCACTCTTTAACTGTATATTTTTTTATATCGAAACTATCATAAAGTCAAGAGAAAAGTTTAGAATGCTTTTCCAAAAAAAATGATGTTTTACTTGACAAGATTGCTCCCTCAAAATATATAGGATAGTGGAAAGAGATTAGCCTCTTTCATGGATAAATACTATGGCTGATGAGAACAAACCGGGTAGCGAAAAAGAGACTCTCACCTTTTACCGGAACAACCATTTTTCCCTGTCCCTGGAGAAAGAAGCCCTCGATAAACTCATCACACTCGACATCAAGAACAGCCGAGAGGTCTTCTCCTCTCTGATCGAGAGGGTGGGAAGCAAGAAGGGGAATGATTTCAAGCAGTCTCTTCTTGTCATGTATGATCTCATCTCCAAGGTGAACTGGCAACTCCTGAAGATAACCGGCAACCAGAAGCAGTACAACATGAATCGAGCCAGCATCATTCAGAGCCTATCCCACGTGGAGAAGAAGGAAGAACTGAAGGACATCTCGCTGAACCTCCTCGCAGTTATAATGAGGAGCCTGGACCCGAATTGCATTTCCTCCAATCCTATCGTGGAGAAAGCGAAGAACTACATCGAGGAAAATTATCAGAAGAAGCTCTCCCTCAGCAAGATAGCTGCCATCATCAATGTCTCTAAGAACTACCTTTCAACGCTATACAAGAAGGAATGCATGCAGACGATAACCCAGTACATCCACAAAATCCGTATGGATCGGGCTGAGTTCCTGCTTCGAACCACAAATAACACCATCTCCGAGATCGCCTTCCAGGTGGGGTACCAGACGTACCGGGATTTCTACCGCAATTTCCATAAACACAAGAAGGTCTCGCCCAAGAGTTACAGGACCAGCTTCTTACAGAAGAGGAGCTGACATCGTTTGCCCTCACTTCTGTTTCCAATTACAATATCCTGCATGAAAAGAAGAGGGAGAGTTTTGTATGATCAGCCAAGTTTTTGAACGCGGTTTTTTCTTGCTGCTTACGGGAGCAGCAGTTCTGTGGTATGCAATTATTTCTTCACCATTTGCGGAGGAAGCGAAGGATATCGCAAAGAATCTGGAAAGCCCTTCGCCTCTGGAGCGAAAGGATGCCATTCTTCAGCTCTCGCAGACGGCCGAAGCTGGTTCCATCCCTCTGCTCGAGAAGATGATAAAGGATCAAGACGGAACGGTTCGTTCCGCAGCAATCTCCGCCATCAAGAACGTCTGCATGAACATCATGGTGAAGAATACAAAGAGCCTGATTCATGACCCGGACATGAACGTCAAAGACGACGTCCTGCGCGCAATTTCTGACCTGAACCCTTCCCATTTCTCCGAGGTTTACCTTACTTTCGTCAGAGACAGCGAACCATCCATCCGGGCTAGATGCCTGGAAGCCATGGGCAATACGAAATCAAGCTCGTTTGTGCCGTTGCTAATCGAGGGTTTAAACGATGAGTACGAGTTTGCGCGCATCTCAGCCATCTACGCTCTTGCCTTTATGGAACAACGATCAGCCGCACCTGAGATCGCCAGGCTCGCCTCTGTGAAGAACAAAGATGTCAAGTCTGCCGTCATCGAGGCACTGGGCATACTTGAGAACAGAGAGACTCTTCCCGTTCTATCCGGACTGCTGAATGACCCTGATGAAAAGATCAGGGTGAAAGCAGCTCTGGCCATCGGCAAGATGAAGAGCATCGAGAGCGAAAGGATCCTCATCCCTGTCCTGGAGGATTCCTCTCCTGCTCTCAGGATAGCAGCCCTCAATGCTCTTTCCAACATTCAGAATGTTACGTCGATCCCTCACGTTGGCAAGCTGATCTCCGATGAGCACAAGAGCGTGCGGAGGAATGTAATCAGCGCACTGAGATCTTTTTGGTCTCCTGAGGCTATCCCTTTCCTTGTTAAGGCTGCATCCGATCCAGAGCCTTTCAACCGCTCTGCCGCCATCCTGGCCATGGCAGAGATCCCCGGGAATGCCGAGCAGCATAACAACTTTCAGATCATCCTCCAGAACGCCGCAAAGGACCCCGATCTTACCGTGAGACAGAGCTGTGCCGAAGCGGCAGGAAGAATGAAGGATGCTTCTCTATTCGATATCCTTACCATGCTCTCCGTGGATCCTGAAGCGGATGTCCGGCACTCGGTCGTCGATGCCATGGGGGAACTGAGGGACAAGAGGGCTCTCCCTTACCTTTCGAAGAGTTTTGAGGACCCTGATATCATGATTAAGGTCGCTTCCATCAAAGCGCTCCTCAAGATCGGAGATCCGGCTTCACTTCCCATCTTCCGGAATGCCGCTTCCCAGGGGGACCTCACAGTGAGAAGGGAAGCAATCAAGGCTCTCGGCGAAATGAAGGATGCGAGTTCCGAACAGCTTTTGAAAAATCTTCTAAAAGACCCGGTCGATGAGATCAGAAACGAGGCGCGGAAAGCTCTTCAGATGATCGATGCTTCAAAATAAAGTCAAGAATGGCCAGGCCTGATTTGAAGGCAAAAGGTAAAAAGAGAATCAATCCCCGATCATAGATCAGGGACATGGGCTATTGTTAGGTCTCGGCGTTCCTCCAGTCTTATATCCCAGGGTCCCTTCACCGAAGCAGTTCTCACCGTCCACAAGATAGTAGAATCCATTCCCCGCCGTTGCCGGATTCTCAGGATCCTTAGTAGCGGTGTCCGTGGAGCCGTTCTCGAAGCAGACATGATTGTAATTGAACG
>JBFMGF010000049.1 GCA_040752675.1 Acidobacteriota bacterium | reverse complement strand
CGTGTGCCTATGAATTTGGATGATTTGAAGGAACCCAATGTAGGAATATCAAGCACTTAGCTTCAATTTTATGCTAAAGTATGCCTATTACTGTCGAACGTAGGTTTCAGACTCTTATCAGGCTTCTCGGATATTTTCCCCCATTCGGTTATTATCTTCATCCCATGAAACGCAGATCTCGGATATAATTTTAAAAATACTCTTAGGAGGTGCGATGAAGTTTGAATTCCGTCTCCCGACAAGGATGGTTTTCGGACCGGGTGAGATCTCAAAGATCGGGCAGGAATCGAAGAAACTGGGGAGGCGACCGCTTCTCGTTACTGGCAGGAGAGCCATGAAGGAGACGGGGATTCTGGGCAGGGTCATCGGCTTCCTCGAAAATGAGAAGATTCATCCTGTTCTCTTCGACGAGATCGAACCGAATCCGCGCGTCAGCACGGTAGACCGGGGAGCGGAGATCGCCCGAAAGGGTGAGTGCGATTTCATACTGGGCCTGGGCGGAGGAAGCGCAATGGATGCAGCGAAGGCTATCGCAGTTGCCGCCGTGGGAATGGAATCCATCTGGAGGTACATCGCCGATTGGAAAGATGATTACATCGAACCCAGAAAAGCTCTTCCCATCGGTCTCATCCCGACCATCGCCGCAAGCGGTTCGGAAGCCGACATGGTCTCTGTCATCACGAACTGGGAGACGCACGAAAAGGCCGTGCTTGGAGGAGACTGCTGCATACCGGCTTTTTCCATAATCGATCCGGAGCTAACTTTCACCGTTTCGCCAGAGACGACAGCGGACGGCGGTATCGACATCATCTGCCACGTGCTTGAGACCTACTTCACAGCGAAGGCACATTCACCAGTAGCTGATCGTTTCACCGAATCTATCGTTCTGACGGTAATGGAGAATTTGAAGAAGGCCATGGTGAAGGGAGATGACCTCGAGGCGCGAAGTGCCCTCTCATGGGCAAGTAGCCTTGCTCTTTGCGGTATCCCGAGCGCTGGGCTTTCTGGGGGATTCGTCATTCATCCCATCGAGCATGCCCTCAGCGGGCATTACGATATTAGCCATGGAAGAGGTCTTGCAATCCTCCTCCCCTCCGTTATGAGATACACACTGAAGGTCAGGCCACGGAGGTATGCTCAGCTTGCAGAACGGGTGTTCCATATCAAGGAGAAAGACTTGAGCGAGATGGAAAGGGCTGAGTTATGCGTTCAGAAGATGGTCGATTTTCTGAAGAGCGTCGATCTGGATAAGAATCTTTCCGACCTTGGGATCGGTTCTTCGAAATTTAGAGTGATGGCAGAGGATATCATAAGGGTCGATGGGACCCGTGCAGGATACCTCGATAACCCAAGAAAGCTGTATAAAGAAGATATCATCAGGATACTCGAGATGTCCCTGTAAATGTTTTTCAGGTAAATGGACAATAAAATAATGATCAGCGTTTGTAGCAGGAAAAGGCTTAGTGACCTAGCAGAAGGGATCTATTAGATGGTTCGGAAAAAGAAGAAAAATGGTGAGGGAAAGGGAACTAAGAAGAAGCGAAGGAGCCTCAAGACCAGGCTGCTCATGCTCTGTCTTGAACTCGCCCTCTTTGCTCTCCTGATCTTCTCGGTCTACATTCTCGTCCTCTACCTTCAGATCATTTCCAGGTTCGAAGGAAGGATATGGGTATCTCCCTCAAAGATATATTCCGATGCGCAGGTTCTGTATCCCGGTCAGGAGGTTGCGGAATCCCTTCTCATTGAAAAGATGAAACGGATGGGTTACAGCAGCGTAAGGTTCTTACCCCAGCATAAGGGGCAGTACAGGGTTAGGAAGGATGCAGTCGAGATCTACCTTAGAGATTTCGATTATCCTCTTGAAAGGGTCGCAGGTAGAAAGGTCAGGGTCAGTTTTTCCGGAGGCAGGGTGGTGGAGATAGTTGAAATAGTGTCTTCGCGTTCACTTGATATTCTGGAGATTGAGCCGGAGATCCTCGCGACGTTCCACGGAAACATACAGGAGGAGAGAACAGTCGTCAAGCTCAAGGATTTCCCGGAGCACCTTCTGGATGCTGTTGTCTGCGCAGAGGATTTCCGGTTCTACAAACATCATGGCATCGACTGGCGCGCCATCCTGCGCGCCTTCTGGGCCAATCTCAGGCGAGGAAAGATCGTCGAGGGTGGAAGTACCATCACGCAGCAACTCGTCAAAAATCTCTATCTTTCGGAAGAGAGAACCTATTCGAGAAAGATCAAAGAAGCCATCATGTCTTTCATCCTGGAGGCAAGGTATCCGAAGGATAAGATCATTGAAGTTTACGCGAACGAGATCTACCTGGGGCAGAGGGGCTCAGTCTCCATCTGTGGGTTCGGTGAAGCTTCGCGATTCTATTTTGGCAAGAACGTGGAAGACCTGAATCTATCCGAATCGGCCATGCTGGCAGGGATCATCCGCTCACCCGGTTCCTATAACCCCTTTGCGAATTACTATGCCTCTATCGAGAGGAGGAACAACGTTTTGAAATTGATGCTCTCCAGAAAGATGATTACAAAAGATGAATATGAAAGAGCGATCGCCTTCAAGCCGACTCTTGCCCACGAGATGAGTGCTTTCCGTCAAGCTCCATACTTTGTCGATTTCCTGAAGGAGCAGCTCCTCCAGCTTTACTCTGAGGAGATACTTCAGAAGGAAGGGCTGAGGATATTTACGACTCTCGATCCTTTCATGCAATCCTGCGCAGAGAAATCCGTGTTGTCTGGACTGAACATCCTCGAAAGAGGGCATCCCAGCCTTATGAAGAAGAAAGAAAAGCTCGAAACCTGCCTCATCACGATTCAGCCACAGACAGGAAACATCCTTGCAATGCTTGGTGGAAGAGACTACAGGGTAACCCAGTTCAACAGAGCGACGCAGGCAAAGAGACAGCCCGGTTCACTCTTCAAGCCGTTTGTTTATCTAGCTGCCTTCAACAAATCGCAGAAAATGAAGAATTCCGACATGACGGCTGCAACCCTTCTCGAAGATGAACCTTTTGAGATTCTCTCGGGTGGTAAGTTATGGAGGCCGGAGAACTATGATGGTACTTTCCGCGGGAAGGTGCTGGCGAGGGATGCTCTTGAGAACTCCATCAACGTCCCGACGGTGCACATGGCAGAGATGGCTAGCCTGAACGATGTCATCGAGACGGCGAAGAGATGTGGCATCGCATCTCTGCTTGAACCTCTACCTTCACTGGCGCTTGGCTCGGAAGAGGTCACGCCTCTCGAAATTGCGGAAGCTTACTCCGTCATTGCCAGCATGGGGAAACGAGCTACACCGATATCCATCAAGGACGTCGTTAACATCAAAGGAAAGGTCATTGAGAAAAAGAGGATCGAAGTCCGCCAGGCTGTTTCTGCACAGGCCGCCTATATCATCACCGACATGTTGAAAGGAGCAGTTGAGAGGGGAACGGCAAAGCATTTGCGAGATTACGGGTTTTACGATATCGCAGCGGGAAAAACTGGGACGACCAACGATTACAGGGACTCGTGGTTTGTTGGATACACTCCACAGATCTTGACACTTGTATGGACTGGCTTTGATAGCGATGAATCCACGGGATTATCAGGGGCAGCCGGGGCGATGCGCATCTGGGCGGAGTACATGAAGTGCGTCGGTTGCAGTTACAGCGGTGGCGATTTTGCTCTGCCTTCCTGTTTGGTTTATATTAATATAGATGCTGCGAACGGGGAAAGGGCCGTAGATGGCTGTCCCGAAGTAAGAAGAGAGATATTCATCGAGGGAACAGAACCCAGGGACTTCTGCCATGAACATGGCTTGGGGCTGGGGAACTGGTTTAGAAAAATATTTCAGAAGCGCGAGGACCGATGAGGAAAGGGCATTCACCCAAACTCATTATTGTTCTAACGCTATTATCCCTTCTTACTTTTCTCTCTGTTGCTAGCTGTGCTCCTCTGTTCAGGAGGAGACCATCGCAGCCACCGCCAAGGCAAGAACCTCCTCCTAAGACGGCGCCCGCTGAACTGCCGGCTCGGCTCCCATCGCAGCCACAGCCAACGCTTCCGGCTCCTGCTCCTAAACCGGTGCAACCCAAACCCGAATCTTCTCCAGCTCCGAAGGTTGAGAAGCCGGCTCTGCCATCGGACCAGGCTGCCTCTCAGTTGATCGCTCAGGGCTGGGATTGCGTGAGTAACAAGAAGCTGGATCTTGCAGAGACAAAGTTCGAGAAGGCTCTTAGGATCGCTCCGACGAGCGGGTCGGCGTACTACGGAATGGCGCAGGTTGCATACCTGCGTACAAACTATGCGCAATGTCTGGAATTGGCTCAGAGCGCGGAGCTCTACTCTTTTCAGGAACCTTCACTCCTGCTGAAAGCCTATATCCTCGAAGGCGACTGCTTGGCCAGGATGGGGAAAAGGGATAAAGCCGTGGATGCTTACAGGAAGGCACTTGAACTCGATCCGGGAAGCCAGTACATTCTGGAAAAGTTGAAGAGAATGGGACAATAACGATGACAGCGATTATATGCAGGAATGAATCCGATAAAAAATTGTACAGTGGGGTAAAAATTCATCCTATCAAAAGAATGAGAATTAGATTAAACAACAAATGGCATGGCGAACGGGGACTTACCTTCATTGAACTTCTCATCGTCGTCGCCATACTCATGCTCATAGCCACGGTCGTCATACCTATGGCGCAAGTCGCCGTGAAGAGACAGAAGGAGATAGATCTAAAAAGGGCTCTCAAGCAGGTCCGGGATGCCATCGACATGTACAAGATGTATGCAGATCAGGGGTTCATCATCCAGGAAGACATCGAGCAGGAAGGTTATCCGCCAGACCTGGAGACGCTCGTTGAAGGGGTCGAAGTGGGAGGACCAGAGAACCCCATGCCAAAGACGATAAAATTCTTGAGGAAGATACCGGTTGATCCAATGACAGGCAAGGCGGAGTGGGGCTTGAGGTCATATCAGGATGATTTCGATTCAACGAGCTGGGGCGGAGAGAATGTCTATGACGTTTATTCCTTAAGTTACGAGGAAGCCCTTGATGGTACCTATTACAAAGACTGGTAATAATGGTCTGTAGTGGTACATAAACATCTCGGGTGGAATGCTAGAAACTGATCTTGGGAAATAGCTCCTCAATCTCTTCCTGGCTCGGCGCCTTCGTTAGCAAGCTTATTATGATAAGGCATCCTATAGAAACGGCAGCGGAGATATAGATCCCCGGGATCCCCCATGGGTCTCCACCCTTCATTACCTCCGGGAATAAATTAGGAATGACCAATTCGAGCATGAACGCTGTAAGTCCTCCACCTATGATGGAGGATAGGCCGCCCGCCTTGGTGGCCCGTTTCCAGGCCAGAGCCGCTAGGAGCGCCGGCGTGATCGCGACTCCGTACATTGTGTAAGCCATGTAGGCATATCTCAGGACTGAGATCTTCGATCCCATTAAAGTCGGGATGAAGATCATCAAAAAGGCGCAGACACCGACCAGGATGACGAAGGCCTTCTGAAGTATGATCTTCTTCCTCTCTGAAGCTCCTTCGTCGATGAACCGTCCGTAGATGTCGCGCATGATGTTGGTCGTGGGTGAGAGAAGGTAGTTCATTCCTGTAGAAATTACTACGGCGCAGGCGGCTCCAAGAAGGAGCACGCCGGCAAGGAATCCGAGGATTGTATAAGATGAGATATCCTCGGCTGCCTTCAGGACAATGGCCGCCGGGTCTACACCTTCTCTCTTGCCGAACAGTTCCTCTTCCGTGGAAACTCTCTGGAGGTCAGCGTGAATCTTTTCAGTAAGCTGGATAGCCTGTCCCGGCTTCAAGGAGCCTTCCGAGGAGAGGCTGGCTATCATCGCATCCGCCCTGTTCTGTACTTCGCTCATAGCCACCGTTCTGTTCCGGACCTCTCCCTGCAGTGCCCTGATTATCTCGAACTCCTTTATCTCCACCCAGTGAGATGAAGCGGAATAGATGGCTATCGCCACGACGACGACTTCCACGATGATGGTCCCGAAGATCCAGAGGGCCGTTGCCTGTCTGGCTTCGCGCGGTGTGCGAGCGCTATAGAATTTCTGATACATCGACTGGATTCCCATCAGAAGAAGCAATGTTGCGAGGAAGTATCCACCCGCTTTCAAAGCAGGATATTCTCCGAAGTCTTTAGCGAAAAGAGCCATGTGAGTCGTCGGCAGGTTCTGAGCGGCGGAATCAACGCCGCCGGAGAACAGGACGACGAGAGGAACAGCGATGCAACATGCAAGAAGTATGATGATGCCGTTTGGCAGGTCGGTGTGTGCAACGGCGACCATCCCGCCCAGAAAGGTGAAGGTGATGACGAAAAAGGCGGCGAGGAACTGTCCCAACGCCACCGAGATCTGTCCGCCCGTCAAGATATTCAGGATGAGACCACCGGCACGGAACTGATATGAGACGATGGTTGTGAATGCGATGATGATCATGATGGCGCCAACGAGTCGGGCAAGCTTCCCATAACGAACCTCGAGAATGTCTCCGATTGTGTACTGGCCGAAAGTCCGTATCTTCCCAGCAAGAAAATATATGATGAGGATGCCGAACCAGGCGCCAGCAGGGAGCCAGAGGCTGGACCATCCTGCATAGGCGGCGTATTCCGCTCCTGCGATGAAAGTTCCTGATCCGATCCAGGTGCAGATGAGCGTGAAGACGAGTATGTTCATGCTCAGTTTTCTGCCAGCTACCATGAAGTCGTCCTGACTCTTGATCTTCTTGCTCCGGTAGAAGTTGAACCCTGTCAATATGAGGAGATAGACGAGAATTATCCAGAGATAGAGTGACATATCTTTTTCCTCCTGATCTAAAAGTTCTCAGAGATAGCGAGGAAATCCCAGAGGCTCTCTTTCTTTTGAAATAATTTCATATCGCGTATCAAGGAAAAAATCTTTAATAGATAAGGATAAGTTCCTCTTGCTCTTTACCGGCGACGATCACTTCTCTTTCTTTTGCGATAAATACGTTGACTTCACTTCGTGCACCCATCTCGCCCGGCAGGTAGATGGCCGGCTCGAGGGAGAAGCATATGCCCGGAACCAGTTCCCTCTCATCCTTCGTCTCGAAGTTATCGATGTTCACACCGTTGCCATGAACCTCATGGCCTATGGAATGACCGGTGCGGTGAACGAAATATTCGCCATATCCCGCTTTCGTTATGACGCCGCGGCATACATCATCTACTTCGTACCCGAAGCATTTCTCTCCCCGGATAAATTTCTGGCGGACGAAATCGCGCCCGGCATTCCTCGCATTCCTGACCGTCTCGAAGATCTCCCTGTATCGAGCTGGAGGATCATTTCCGATGAAGCCGCACCAGGTGATGTCGTAGTATATGCCGTCCTCGCGATCAAGCCTTGCCCACAGATCGATAAGCAGCTTATCATCTTTCTTTATAGTATAAGTATTCTGCCCTTTCGGCTCGAAGTGTGGATCTGCCGCATGGTCGTTGATGGCGACGATGGGGTGGTCCCCGTCGTCAGTCAGCCCTTCCTCCTTGAAGCGCTTGATGATGAACTGCTGAACTTCATACTCGGTAACGCGCTCTCCTCTCCTGATCTTATGGCCGATGAAGTCGAAGGCTTCATCCTTTATCTTCTGGACCTTCAGGCCGGCCTGGAGATGAGCCTGATACCCTTTCTCATCGATGATAGCTTCGAATATCTGAACGAGATCGGCGGAGGAAACAACCTCTACACCCAGGGAACGTATAAGCTCGATCGTGCCAGCATCCACCATCGAGATATAGGGGATGTTATTCGTGGGGGAATACTGCATAGCGATTTTCGTGCAGCCCTTCAGAAGCTCTTTCAGCAGTCGGTGCTGCTCTCTCCAGGAACGATAGATGATCTTCTGGCCCTGCAGGGGGTCGAGCTTGGAAGATTCGACTCCCGAGACAAGCTTTCGCGGTTCCCCTTGCGCTGGAATTAAGTAATACCAGCGGCGGGAAGTAAACTTGTTGAACTCCAGACCCAGGATGCGATAGGCCATGGCATCCCGGTTGTGGAAATCATAAAAGAGCCACCCGTCCATCCCTCGCTTTCTTATCTCCTGTTGAACCAATTTGATGTCTATCATAGGCTTATATCTTTCCTCCATTGTCATTGTTCATTATTATTCTGATGTTCATGATTTTTTTGTCCTTGTAATTTCGTTGTTTTTCTCCACATGATCTCTGATAGCCGAATTAGTTTACCAGCATTTCGCACCGGATTCTATTCCTTTTTCAATAAGCTGATAGTAAAAATAATATTAGATAAAATCTCATTTATACCGTATAATATTAAGTGAAAACAGCTTTTTTTCTAATAATTATCGATATGGATGAGATAGACAGAAAAATCTTGAAGATACTGCAGCATGATTGCTATGCCTCGCAGGCGGAGATAGCATCCAGAGTAGGGCTCTCAACCCCTTCGGTAAACGAGAGGATCAGGAAGCTGGAAAAAGGTGGAATCATCAGAAAATACGTCGCCATCCTCGATTGCGGGAAGATCGGAATCGACATCACGGCTTTCATCGAAGTCTTCATCGAACACCCGAAGCATGAGAGTCTCTTCGCCAAGGAGATGAAGAAGCTGAAGGAAGTCCAGGAATGCCACTTCGTAACGGGAGAGGGGAGCTGCCTTCTGAAGGTAAAGGCCCAGAACAGGCTTTCTCTGAAGAACCTCCTTCTGGACAAGATCAATAGCATGACAGGAGTCCGTGGGACGAGGACGATTCTGGTTCTCTCAACGGCCAAGGAAGAGATATCTCTCAACTTGGATGATAGGGAGGTAGAGCTGGAAAGTCGAGGAAACAGAACAGGAAAAAAGAACGAAAGGGAAAATAAAACTAGAAATTAAAAAGGAGTTTTTATGAAGCAGGCTTTACAATGGGTTAGCGTTGCACCGAAAGATGTCCACACCACGCTGAAGAAGCACATGCTCATCGATGGCTTTGAGATGGTCGTGGATCTTGAAAAGAGCAGTGGAACCCGGATCTACGATTCCAGGACGGGAAATATCCTCCTTGATTTCTTCACCTTCTTCGCTACTTCTCCAATCGGGCTGAACCATCCGAGGATGTTGACGCCGGAAGCAAAGGAAAGATTATTGAGAGCTGCTGTCAATAAGCCGTCCAATTCGGACGTATACACCATAGAGATGGCGGAGTTCGTGAAGACCTTCTCCAGTATGGCCATGCCCGATTATCTTCCTCACCTCTTCCTGATCGAGGGGGGAGCGCTGGGAGTCGAGAACGCGCTTAAAGCCTCCTTCGATTGGAAGATCAGAAAGAATTTCAAGAAGGGGTACAGAGAAGAGAAAGGCACTCAGGTAATCCACTTCCAGCAGGCCTTCCATGGAAGGACGGGTTACACGCTCTCGCTGACGAATACGGCCGATCCGAGGAAGACCATGTATTTCCCGAAGTTCAACTGGCCGAGAATCGTAAATCCCAAGATCAGATTCCCTCTGGAAGGGCAGAACCTGGAGGATGTGATTGCCCTCGAAAGGAGTGCTGTCGAGCAGATCAAGACAGCCTTCTATAATAATAAGGATGACATCGCGGCCATCATCATCGAGCCGATACAGGGGGAAGGCGGCGATAATCATTTCCGCCCTGAGTTCCTGCAGGAGCTCAGGCGACTTGCCGATGAGAATGATGCGATGCTTATCTTCGACGAGGTTCAGGCTGGCCTCGGATTAACTGGTAAATGGTGGGCTACCAACCATTTTAGCGTGAAACCGGATTTTATCTGCTTTGGTAAAAAGGTTCAAGTTTGTGGGATGATGTGCGGAAAGAGAATTGAAGAGGTCGAAGACAACGTCTTTAAGATCCCAAGCAGACTCAATTCGACCTGGGGCGGCAACCTGACAGACATGGTGAGAAGCACCATGTACCTCAAGATCATCGCGGAAGAGGGAATGATCGACAACGCCGCGAAGATGGGGGAATACATGCGTGGTGAAATCCTGAAGCTGCAAAGGGAATTCCCTGAATTTGTTAGCAACGCAAGGGGAAGGGGACTGATGTGTGCCTTCGATTGCCCCACGGCTGCCGACCGGGACGAGCTCAGGAAGATCTGCTATGCGAACAACCTGATCATCCTTGGCTGCGGACACTCAAGCATTCGCTTCCGGCCAGCTCTCAACATCTCACAGCCGGAGATTGATGAAGGAATGAGCATTCTGAGGAAGTCAATCCGTGGAAAGCTCTCAAAGAGATAAGGTAATCGAACTGGTTTGCATCAGCCGCAATCCGACATCTTAAAGGTTTATTGAGATAATCGCATCCATGATTGTAAAGTCAACAGTGGTGCCGAAGGCGAGACTCGAACTCGCACGGTGTGACCCGCCACCCCCTCAAGATGGTGTGTCTACCAATTCCACCACTTCGGCACGCTTTCATTAAAAGATACGTTAGTGCTCACGGAGCTTTTTCTTCTGCCTGAGCGGACCCTTTTTCCTGCGGAGCGCCTGTGTCCGCTGCTCCCTGCTGAACTTCCTCGCTCTGGCCGGCGAGAGGAATTGTTTCTGTCTGCGATGTCCCGGCAGGAGGCGACTGAGGAATGGCAGGTGCTGATGAAGCCGGCACTTCCTGCTTGACTCTGGCCTTGTCGAGGACAGTTTCCTCTCCTCTTTTCCTTGTGGAGAGGATGGCAAGCGAGAGGGATGTCAGCATGAAGATGATGGCCGATGCGGTCGTCATCTTGGAGAGAAATGTTGCTGCTCCCCTCGTTCCCAGTGCCGTCTGGCTTCCACCACCTCCAAAAGCCCCGGCAAGGTCGGCTCGCTTCCCTGTCTGAAGAAGGACGACGAGAATGAGAACGATAGAAACAAAAACATGAATGATTATCAAGAAAGCATTTATCATCGAAAAATCCCTTAAAAATTTCCTTTAAAATATATCATCTTAGATCTTATCATTCAATATGGAACCGAACGATGCGCGAGAACTTCTCGGCGTCAAGAGAGGCACCTCCAACCAGGACTCCGTCTATCTCTTCCTTGGACATCAAGGGTCCGATATTGTCCGGGGTGACGCTCCCGCCGTAGATGATTCGGATTTTCGATGCCAGATCGGGATTGTAGATGTTCTCGAGGAGCTCCCTGATGAAAATGTGGACTTCGTTCGCCTGCTCGGGCTTTGCAGTGCGGCCGGTCCCAATGGCCCAGACCGGCTCATAGGCTATGACGAGGTGCCGGCTTGGTGCAAGATTGATTCCTCCAAGAGCTTTTCGCAACTGGTATTCGACGACTATGAAAGTCCTTTCGGCGTCCCTCTCGAAGTCTTTTTCCCCGATGCACAGGATGGGCGTCAAACCGGCGGAAATAGCCGCTTGCAGTTTCTTTTGCACTCTCTCGTCCGTTTCACCGAAGAACTCTCTTCTCTCGGAGTGCCCCAGAATGACATAGGAACAGCCGATCTCGCTTAGCATGGTGCCTGAGATCTCTCCGGTGTATGCTCCTTCATATTCCCAGTGCATGTTCTGGCCGCAGAGCTTGATCCCTGTGCCTACGATCAGGTTCCTCAACGTTATGAGGGAAACGAATGGAGGGGCGATAGCGATCTCCCGGTTCGCGATCTCCTTAACGAGCGGGAGAAAATCCTCCATGTATCTCCGAACCCGGGTATCTGTTTTGTTCATTTTCCAGTTTGCAATGATAAGAGGTATCCTCATATATATTCCTCAGCGTCATTTATCGGTTAGAACGAGAATGCCGGGAAGGGGAATTCCGGATACGAATTCCAGGGAGGCTCCCCCTCCAGTGGAGATATGGTCGATCCCTTCTTCGAGTCCGAACTTCTTGAGAGCGGCAGCGGAGTCGCCTCCGCCAACGACCGATAATCCTTTTGATGCGGCAATGGCTAGCGCTACTTTTCTGGTCCCCTCAGAGAAGAGATCATTTTCGAAGACACCCATGGGACCGTTCCAGAAAATCGTCTCGGCGTCAGCTATCTGCTGTTCGAAGGTGGAGATTGTCTTTGGACCAATGTCCATTCCCTTACGGCCCTCTCCTATATTCTCATCCAGCGTCTCCATGACTTTCTCCCCATCCCTGTCATCCACGACGATGTGGTCCAGCGGGAGGATCATCTGAATATTGTGCTCCCTGCATTTTTCAAGAATGGAGTTGGCAAGCTCAAGTCGATCCTCTTCCGTCAGGGAATTCCCGACGGGGATTCCCTGAGCCTTCATGAAGGTGTAAGCCATAGCTCCACCTATCAGTAATTTATCCACTTTTCTCAGAAGATTATTTATGAGTTTTATCTTGTCGGAGACCTTCGCTCCGCCAAGTATAGTGACGAAGGGGTGTTTCGGGTTCCCTGTTATCTCGCTGAGGTACTTCAGCTCCTTCTCCATAAGAAAGCCTGCAAGGCAGGGCTTCAAGAACTTGCCAATTCCCTCCACGGAAGCATGGGCTCTGTGGGCTGCACCGAAGGCATCGTTGACGTAGACATCGGCAAGACAGGCAAGCTCCTTCGAAAATCCGGGATCGTTCTTTTCCTCTTCTGGATGGAATCTAAGATTCTCGAGCAGGAGCATATCTCCCGGAGCAAGCGACATGGCCATCCTTCTCGTTTCTTCTCCGATACAGTCGGGAGCCATCTTCACCTTTTTCCCGGTCAGTTGCGCAAGCCTTGTCGACACCGGCTCCAAGCTCATCTCTTCAATGACTTTTCCTCCGGGCCTGCCAAGATGCGAGGCGATTATGAGTTTTACCCCCTGCTCTATGAGAAAATCGATTGTCGGCAGAGACTCCCTGATCCTCCTGTCGTCCTTTATTGTTCCTTCCTTCAACGGAACGTTGAAATCGACACGCAGGAAAACCCTCCTGTCCTTTAAAGGGAAATCTCTGATTGTCATCTTATCCATCTCGTTCCTCCAGACTTAGAGCTTTTATCGTCTATGATGCTTGTTCAACTGAGCTGAGAGAAGATCATTATATTTGCAACAGCATGGATGAAGTATACAAGAACAAATCAAAATGTGTCAACCAAAGTGCTAGGAGAACAGTGGTGGATTGGAGGGGACAAGAGTTTTGTGGATTCAGGGTAGTAACTCTTTGAGGATTGCGGGATTTTCCCTTGCCATAATTTTGAATAACTTGTTGTTCCTCCGGATCTTCTCGCGCCTCATGATCTTTAGAAAGACGTTCTTGATCTTCTCTTTCGTCCATTCATCTTCACGGGGATATGCCCTGAAGAGGTAGGATAGTTCCTCCTTCTTTCCTATGAACTCCAGGGCTGACAGGAGGTCCATATCGATGGATCCTTTCCCGGTCATCAGAGTCTCTTTCAAGTCATCTATGGCCACGCGGGAGCCTGCTTTTGCTAACTGGAGGTGCGCGCGGGCTTTGATTTTCCTGTAAGGGTCGTTTTCACCCTGATTTTCCAAGAGCCCAGGATCGGAGTTGATCCGGTCGATCAACCCCTTGAGTTTGTATAACAGCGACTTGTCCTCTATACTCCCGACCAGATCGACCAGGATCTTCAAGGGCAAAGGCTCTATGACCAAATCCAGGTAAAGGACGATTAGTCGCAGGCAGGAAGGTTCAAGCCCTTTCAGGACGATGCTGACGCGGCTGCAGAACTCGGCATCGTTTCCCCTACGAATCATCTCACCGATCAGTGGCTCTATGACGCTTTCGCCAGAGGAGATCAGGAAATTGATGGATTCGTTCAATTCCTCGTAGCTCGTCGAGGAGAGCAATTGAATGGCCTTCTTGATCCTCCCCTCCGTATGATTTTTCGGTTCTGGTGCCTTTTCCATCTCCATCAGCCGCTGCTTCATCCTTTGATCCGGATCATCTTTTAATTTCTTCAAGATGGCTTTCTTCTCGCCCGTCTTCAGGAAGGGGATAATGGATAAAGCAGCGATTCTCACCTCATGCTTTTCATCGCTATTGAAGAGAACCTCGAGGATCGAACCGATCGAGCCATCATGGCCACCTTTGAATATCTCGACGAGGGCATAAACTGCCGCTACCCGTACTGCCATGTCTTTTTCATTTCCAAGGAGTCTTTCAAGCGAGTGGATGGTCTCGCGTGCAGGGAAGTTGGCAAGTGCTCGAGTGGCGCTCTCTCTGATCTTTGGATTCCTCTCGAGGAGCATTGCAATGAGTGGATTCTTGGCTCGCTGGTCTCTGATGAGGGCGAGGATAGGGATAGCGTTGAGCTTAAGCTCGGTATTCTCACGGTCAAGGGCTTCGATGAGATGCTCGACGGCTCTCGTCCCTATTATGCTCAATCTCGCCTTGGCAGCATCGATCTCGACCTTCCTTTTGCTTCCGAGCTTATTTATCAATTCCTCGATTTCACCATCTTCTTTGCGAGATGACATGTCGCCTCGTTCTTTCCTTCTATTTTAAAGATGATTTAATAATAAATACCTGCTCATTATCATCGAAGGAGATACTGCTTGTCAACTGGTGAATGGATCTGGATGAGATCATATTCTGGTGTAAAATATTTTCATGCAAAAAATAGCCCGACATTACGGTTATCTATCATTTATACTGCTGATCCTTTCGATCCTTCCCATTGCAGTATCTTCCAGCGATTCGGATTCGAAGCCGCAAGAGAACAGGCGCGCAATCGTCATCTTTAATGATGGGAAAGAGATAAATGCTGAGGTTGCCGACAACGCGGAGAGCCGGAAGCTTGGATTGATGTTCCGGGAGAAGCTAGGAGAATCTGAGGGAATGCTCTTCATCTTCGAGAAGAATGACTTTCATTCCATCTGGATGAAGAATTGCAAGATTCCTCTTGACATCATCTGGATCGGAAATGACCAGAAAATCGTTCATATCCAGCATAATGTACAACCCTGTCCAGCAGGTGAGGACTGCCCTTCCATCTTTCCTTTCAAGAGGTCCCGTTACGTCCTCGAGGTCAACGCCGGAACCGCCTTGAGATCATCCCTGAAGCCAGGCGACAAGGTCATTCTGCTTGGAATTTCTAGAAACAAAGAGTGAGATATGGGCACTCCTTCGGTCCCGCGGTGGAAACCCAGAACTACCAGGGGAATCGGCATAACATAAATGGCATTTTCCTCATCCTCAAATGGATGGGACTTTCTGTTCCTTATCCATCCTACAGGGTGAAGCGGCTCAGGGACAGCATCGGGAGGACGGTTGTCTTTGATTACGATACGGCAGGAGATCTAATATCGGCCACGAATATTGCAAACAAGAGCTATCAGTTCCAGTATGGGAGCAATGAAAAGCTCACAGGGATAACAGACCCGGAAGGGAACCAGATTTTATCTGTCACCTACTATACCGAGAACAGGATTCAATCTTATGCGATGGGGAGCTACAATTCCTCCTTAGAATACAATACGGGATTAGAAGTCACGAATGTCACGGAGGTGGGAGGAGGTGTCTGGCAATACTGGTATGACTCCAACGGGATTACAAAGGCTGATCTTTAACACTTGCAAAAATTAAATTCTTTATCTTCAGATAGATGCATAAGTTCAAAAAGGTCTTGGCACTACCTTTCTCTCTCTTGCATCATACCTCTCGGATGGTGGGCGGGATTGCTACTCCCACCGCCTGGAAGATCTTGCCACAGGTTCCTGCACATTCTGTTCTCAGCGCCAACGCTCTGCCATTGTCCTCAATGACGACCTGTTGTAAAGATTTGAGATCTTCTTTGATCTCAGACCATTCAAAGGTGTGCCCAGCTTCCTTCAGCCGCCGGTCTAATTCTTTTCTCAACACCAACGCCAAAAAGCTGCAGAGCACATGACCTTTGATTGTGTCATCTCGCTTGTGATAGACAGGTCTCGTCTCCAGGATTGATTTCATCTCTCTGAAGATCTGTTCCACCTGCCACAGCTCCTTGTATTTGAGTGCCACTGTTTCTGCTGAGAAGTCGGTGTTGGTGATGAGGACCCACTTCCCGTCAAATCTTGACTCCTCCTCGACCTTCTTCTGATCGATCCTCACGCTTCCTCGATCGATCTTCAGGTACTTCCGATATCCTTTGTTTCCGATCAGACTCTTCGGGTTTGTTCTGATCTTCTCTTCCAGGGACTCTAAGATCGCCTAAAGAAATCTGTATTTGAATTGCTTTCGAGATTGAAGGGGGAACGAAGAACCGTCGTGCTTGTGGAGCATGAAACTGAAGGGGCTTTTTCCCCTTGACATTCTGAATATTAGAATTATATTATTTAATAAATTTCTTAAATATTTAATACCAGGGAGTTGCGATGCCAAGGGAAGCAAAAAAAGCAAAAGTGCAAGAGATGGAAGATATCCTCTGTTCCTACCATGCAGAGATGTGCAAGGTCTTCTCGCATCCGGGCAGGATCGCCATCCTGAACCTCCTTCAGGATGCAGAGATGACAGTTTCAGAGCTTGCCCGTGAAACGAAGATGAGCATGGGAAATCTCTCCCAGCATCTCAGCATGATGAAACAGAGGCATGTCCTCGAATCGAGAAAAGAGGGGACAAATATTTACTACCGTCTTGCAAATCCCAAGATCTCGGAAGCCTTTTCTCTCATTAGAGAAGTACTCATAGAGCAGCTGAAGAAAGACGCAGCGCTTGTGAAGTAGCTCTCGCACAATGATGGGATAAGTGTCTAAACAATATAAATATTCACAAAGGGAAGGAATTCCATGAAAAACTTTTCTCTCGTTGCATTTTCAGTAGATCATCCAAAGCTTGTAATGGTTCTGGCGATTGCCATTACGGTAATCTTCGCGATGCAGTTCCCGAAAATGAAGATCGATACGAATCCGAAGAACATGCTTCCGAAGACATCGGATGTCAGAATGTGGAACGATGAGGTTGATAGCACCTTCAGCCTATATGAAGACACGATCGTCCTCGGGATCTCCAATGAAACTGGGATCCTTAACCGGGATACGCTCGGCAAGATCCAGCGCATCACGGACAAGGTCGTGACGATCAGCGGTGTCGCAGCCCGGGATGTCTCAAGCTTCACGACGATCGACAACGTGACCGTCGAAGATGGAATACTGAAAGTCGCTCCGCTCATGCAGAAAGTTCCCGAAACTGATGAAGAGATGCAGGCATTGCGGAAGACGCTCCGCGAGAATCCTCTCTTCATGAACAGGATTATTTCTATGGATGAAAAGACAACGGCGATCTATACTCCACTCGAACCGGGTGCTAACGGGAAAGAAATAGCAGACCAGATCAGAGCAATTGTGAACACAGAAAGGGGAAGCGAACGATATTACATCGCCGGCGATCCTGTAGCGAGAGATACATTTGGATCCGTGATGTTTAAACTGATGGCAATGTTCTCACCCATCTCGGCGCTTATCATGTTCATCGCCATATATCTCATGTTCCGTAGCGTCGTCCTTTCACTGTCAATGTTATCGGCGGCGATGATCAGCATCATCTGGAGCATGGGACTGTTGATCGGCATCGGCTTCCCGATCCACATCATGAGCTCGATGGCTCCTGTATTCCTCATTGCGATTGCCACTGACGGCATTCATATATTCAATGAGTTTTATTTCCGTTACCGGGAGAAAAAAAACAAGAGGACCGCCATCCTTGAGACGATGGAAGTTGTCGGCCGCCCCGTTCGCTACACGGCACTTGCCACTGCGGCGGGATTCGCAGTTCTGATCTTCATGCACATCATACCGGTGAGAATCTTCGGCGGCCTCATTGCGATCGGAACGATCATCCTTCGCCTTCTGAGCTTCAGCTTCATTCCTGCAATCCTCGCCCTCATCAAAGATGAAAAGATCGAAAAAGCGGCGGCGAGAGAGCATGCAGAACTGAACGTGACAGGCCGGCTCCTGAGAAGCCTGAGCGGCTTCGGCGTGCTGCGGCCCAGAGCGACGGCCTCCATTGCCGTCGTGCTCCTTGTCTTTGCTGTCATCGGCGCGTCACAGATCGTTGTCAACAACAACATGGTCACCTGGTTCAAGAAAGGAAGCGAGATCCGCACCGCGGATACGCTGATGAACCGCACGCTCGGCGGCACATCTCTGGGGTATGTCGTCGCCATCTCCAATGATGAGGACTATATAAAGACACCCGAAGCGATGAGGAACATCGAAGGGCTTCAGAAGCATCTCGAAAAGCTTCCCGTCGTTGGAAAGACGACATCGGTCGTCGATTACGTCAAGAGGATAAACCGTGT
>JBFMGF010000048.1 GCA_040752675.1 Acidobacteriota bacterium | reverse complement strand
AGGAACCGATCGTCATCGGGTGGGCGGAAATACTGGAAGCAGCATGAAAACAGTTTGACAATGATTCAGGAGATGGGTAGGATGGGTTCTCTAAACCAATTTCCACCTCATTTTGGGACGCTGCCTTCTTATACTGGGATGATGGCAGAGTTGCTATTGAAATGGAAGTGATTGCTCGCAATGTGGGTCCATATTCAAGAGATTATATTGGCAGAATGTGATAGTTTTAAAATAGCGTACTTTAATGAAATTGTTCAGCTGGCGGATCAGCGCTTCGGAGAACCAGAGGAAGGCTCCAGCGATCTCCCCGTCTCCTGGGAGGGGGACTGTGAGCCGGGAACGACTTACGATCTCGATTTTTTAGAGGAAGGGGGAAGAACACCGAGCCGGATCGCGACAAAGTGGACGACGAATAAGTTCATGATCCGGAACCTGAGCCATTCGGCCGGAAGGGGGGAATACTGGATCGTTCCCCTGGCGCCCATCACGCGTCAGCCGATGATGGCATCGGGGCATCTGATCATGAGGGTGAGCAGGCCTATGGGCTGCAAAGCAGCAGCAGTGCATGTCTTTTTCATAGGCAGACGATTTTTAATTTTTCTCTTGATTTTTTAAATCAAACTGTAGAAGATGAGTCAAGCTTAAGGTGGCAAGACGAAAGGCTGCTAATCTTTAAAACCAGAGAATTTTGATTTCATTTTGCCAGGGCTTGCGACTTTTTGAGGGCTCTGATTTTTTCAAGAGTGTCAAGGTAGATGGCGGATTTGGAGGGATCAAGGGAAAGGGCTTTCCGGGCAAGTTCCTCAGCTTCCTCAAGATTCTCTTTTTTGCTATAGTAGAGCCAGGCAAGGTTATTGTAAGCATCGGCATTCTGCGGAATCTTTCTGATGGCTTTTCTGTAAGATTGCTCTGCTTTTTTCATGTCCCCTTTCTGGAAATAGATGTTTCCCATGTAGAGAGAGGCGATGGGAAGCTTCCTTGATGCCTTAAGATATTCTCCCAGGGCGTTGTCCAGCTCTCCCTTCTTCTC
This sequence comes from Acidobacteriota bacterium, assembly GCA_040752675.1. Lineage (NCBI taxonomy): Bacteria > Pseudomonadati > Acidobacteriota > Acidobacteriota bacterium. The sequence continues at coordinate 1,702 of JBFMGF010000048.1, read as the reverse complement.
ATAAGCCACACCCAGATTGATATGCTCCTCAGGCGTGAGCGGGTCTCTGGTGATGATGATCCTGGGGAGAGAACAGGAGAAGACTACAAAAACGGAAGACGCCAAGAGGGAAATAAGAAAAGGAAAATAAAATCCTCTCATAAGACATTCGTCATCTTTAAAATTCTGGACTGGAAATACAGGAAATTCGCATCACATGATACTTTGATAAGGCTTAATGAGGAGTGTCCAATTCTGCGTCTTCCTCCAGGCCTTCATAAATTTCTTTTTCTTTTCGAACCTCTCTCTCTCTTTTCCGGAGTGGACAATAACCCCATCTTTATTGCATCCCACGACAACCATGAAGTGGTTGGCCTGGATGGCTGAAATACCGTAGTCAACGAAGACGATGAGAGGGAATCCGGCCCGGATGTTCTCTTTGAGGTCCTCCCAGTGACCGTAGTACTGCATGGCAGAAAATCCTTGCTCTCTTGCGTAGAGAGCGAGATCGATCCAGAGTGTTCCTTTCGCCGATTGGCTGTAGATCTCCTTTGCTACTTTTTCGGGTGATATGGCAGCACCCCAGAAATTCAAAACGGAAGCCAGGGATGCCGGTCCGCACTGATGTTCCTCCTGGGAAAAGAAAGGAACATTCTTTATAAGATATTCCTCTTGGATGGGAACCTCCTCCCCGGATTGAACCAGAGTGAGGGGTAGAGTGAACAACAATAGAGTTAAAGTGATTAGAGAGAGAAAGAGGGGGAGGAGAACATTTATTGATGAGATAAATGAGCGAAAGAGAATTTTCATTCCTTTTTGACTTCAATCTTGTGACCGGTTAGTTTCAGCAGGATGACAACAAGAATGGCAATGACAAGAATCGCAATGACAACACCCAGCCCATCCCCTCCGGCCTTGAGTTCATCAACCTTCAGGGCAATCTGATGGAGCTCCTGGTCGCTCAGCTTGTCCAGCCTGGTCTTGATTTCTCCTTGCGTGAAACCTAGGGCTTCCAGCCTTTCCGTTACCATCTTCGATTCCAGTGCCTTCTGAATCTTTGCGATGTCCACAGCCCGGTCTGTCTGCTGCATGGCGACCAGTTCGGAAGGGGAAAACCCTGCCTCAATTCGTGGCGCGATGCCCCACAGGAACATGACAGCAACAAGAATCTTCGCCGTGCTCTTTATAAGTTTCGTGCTCATTCTCATTTCCTCCTTTTTCTCACAACCTATCATCTTTTAACGGAATCTTTTTATATCTTCTCTTTTTCTATGTCAAGCCTTTTATCAACCAAACGGTAACCTCTCTTCAAGGGACTCCAGGATGGCCTGGCGAGCCTGAGTCTCTTTCCGCGCCTGCTTGGAATTCAGACAGACAATGTAACGACTGCCATTGAAGAAAACCTCTTTCACCGGAAGAGGGGCCGGGTCTTTGGAGCTTCTTCCCTTCCAGCAATCCGAGCCCCCCTCTTTTTACCCTGATTGTTGCATGATTTATGCGGCGCTCTATCGAAGAACACTTTAGATGGAAAGAGACAATGATCCTTATTGCAAAAGAGAGAAATTCACTTTTATAATAAAGTACACGTCGACAGGTCGGCCATCTTGTAAAGCCGGCTTGTATCGCCATTGTCGCATGGCTATGGCGGCGGCTATTTCGAAATTGAAACCGGGGGTATCGACTCTAAGAACACACACATCATCCACGGTGCCATCTTTTTTTA
>JBFMGF010000047.1 GCA_040752675.1 Acidobacteriota bacterium | reverse complement strand
GCCAAGGCTTTCGATGAGTACCTGAAGTATGGGGGATTCCCGGAATCGGCGGAGCTTGCAGACGAGTCGGCAAGGCGGCGTCTGATGCAGACCTATTTCGACACGATTTTCTACAAGGATGTTCTGGAGCGATACGGTATTCGCGCCCGTCGCCTTCTCAACATCCTCATGAGGAACATTCTCGAGAGCTACTCATCACTGTTCTCGATCTCGGCTTTTGAGAAACAAATCAAGGCGCATGGACAGGCCGGAAGCAAGCGCAGCATAGCGGAGTATCTGCGCTATCTTGAGGAGGCCTTCTTCATGACGACATGCGAGAAATTCGATTTCTCACCACGCAAACGGATGATGAATCCGAAAAAGGTCTATCTGATGGACACGGGATTTTCGCTTCTCTCTGGTGCATTCACTGAGAATCGCGGTCGTCTCCTGGAAAACGTCGTGGCCATCGAGTTTTTCCGGCGCCGCCGTCGCTTTCTCTATTACAAGAACGCGGGGGAGTGCGATTTTCTGGTTCAAGAGGGAACCCACGCGGCCGAGGCATGGCAAGTGTGCTGGAAGCTCGACCGCTCCAACGAGAAACGGGAGATCAACGGTCTGCTGAAGGCCCTGCGCGAGTATCGCATTGCCAAAGGGGGCATCCTGACGTACGGGCAGGAAGAGACCCGAAACATCGAGGGCACCTCAGTCCGTATCATGCCAGTCTGGAAGTGGCTCCTGTGATTTCGTGGAGCTTTTTGAGGGAGGAAGCTGCGTGACTACTCGTATTTCAGAATGTTAATTTCTATTCTTGCCGCCAGCACTTTTCTGGGTTGTGATAGAGCTGACTGCGGATAATATATCCTCAAATATCTTATCGTCCATGGAGGGGAGCTGATACCAGGGAATCTGCCTGGAAGAACATAAGGACTGAACAATTCCTCTGAGCCTTTCAGAAAACTGATCGCCATAGAGAAAAACACAAAGAGACCGTCTGATGTAATCATCAAGTTTTTGATCATGCATCCTGGTCGAATGGATAAGCAGATTAATTCCCATGGCACCGGCTATTTTAAAATAGGAAGAGGGAATCTCTTGCTTATCGCAAACAATAGTAATTGTGGTTCCTGGGAGAAAGTGATGACCTTCCTTTTCTCTTTCAGCGGCAAAAATGGTAGCCTGAAGCAATTGGATCTGGTTTCTATAAGACAGGAGGTCATTTCCAATTCTTTCATTCTCCCTGTAGATCTCTTGCAGCTCTATTTCCATCTCGTCTTTCAATTGCTTTTCCTTTTTCAAATCATGTTCAAGTTTTTCAACGTTTTTCTGCAGAGCATTGATCTGAGAAATATATTCTGAAGATTTACTTTCCTGATTTTGGATGGAGTTAAGCTTTCTACTCATCTCATTTAATCTTGACGCTGCTTCTTCGAGCTCTCTTTTCTGATCTTTATTTTCCTTTTTCAAAGAAAAATAGAGATTCTCCAGCTTGGCCCTCGAATCCTTTTCTCTTTCGATCTCCAGGTATAATCTCTCTCTTTGTTCTTCGAGTTCTTCCAATTTTTTTTGTATCTCCCCAAGTAATTTAGCGTTATCTGGAATTGATTCCTCTGATTTCAGCTCTTTTCTCCAGAGATTCTTCTGATGGACTTCCTGTTCCAGGCGTGCAACCAGCTTTTCAGTCCCCGTTCGCAGGTCATAGAGGAGGGCTAAATAGATATTAATAAAGCCGTGTTTCTTAATGAGCGAAGAAAGCTCTTTATTTATATTTGCTACAGACATACTTTCTAAAGAAGAGAGCACCTTTTGTTGGCGAAAAACCCACTCCTCAAGCATGACTTGTCTCAGAAGTACATCTTTATAAAAATGAGGAGCTATTTTGAAGGCTATCCGTTCTTTGGATAAGGTTTCAATTCTAAATCCAGAAAATTCCTTCTGCATGAGGGCATTGGTTTTTATCAAAAAAATGAAAAAATCTTTAGGCAACGAATCAATAAATTGGTCGAGCAGGTCCTTAGGGATATTTCCATTGACTAAATCCTTCCATTTCATTATTCTCTCCTCCTTAAAGGACCTTTATATCTTCTGCCCGATTCTTCACGTTTCAAGATTTCCTCGAAAGTTGTATTGATGCGCGGGAAATTCTCTTTTTTCACATGGCACCACTTTGCCCGTTTCCCCATGAATTTCTTGGCTTCGATCCTTGAAAAGGCTGCCATCATCATATTCCTGCAGAAAAATAATTGTCAAGAGTGAATAAAGGGGATGCTTTCGAGAAATTGCCTTTTTCCAAAAGCAGCGCCTTCATTAAGTCCTCATCCGGGAGTACCTCCATCACCATCGTGAGTCGCTCTAACTCCCGCTACTTTTGACCTGTCGTCCACCTCTTAACTTTTTCCTGTAATGAATTATTTTCAGAGGATGTCGCGAAGATATCGATCTCTTATGAGGCTCATGTCTTTCATGCTTTTCCCAGTATTCTCTGTATGACTTCATTGACTCTTTTTCTTATCGAACATCTACAGCCACCTTGATATAGCTGCCCAGAGCTTCCAGCATGTCATCGATCTGCTCTTTTGTCGCCTTGCAATTTAAAAAGTGGATCTTCATGAGAACTGTTCTACTCCTTGGGCTTCGCAAAGACGCGGTTGCGCTGAAAGTCCTCGACGGACCAGGGCGGCGGCTCGCCACCAAGGTATTTGTGGAACCAGTCGATATGGGCGAGATAATAAAATGCCATTTCATACCATGAAGGCCAGTGCCCCGCCTCCGGGAAGACGATGAGCCGGGAGGGAATGCGCATCCTCTGGAGAGCCGTGAATAACTGGAGGCTCTGAGTGTAAGGGACGCGGAAGTCCTTCTCTCCGGTGATGATGAGCGTGGGAGTCTTGAAATTGGGAATAAAATTGGATGGTGACCACTTCTCGTAGTCCTTTGACGTCCAGGGAGTTCCTTTCAGGTCCCATTCCGGGAACCAGAGCTCTTCCGTAGCCCCCCATTTAGATTTCAGATCGTAGACTCCCATCATCGAGGCGATGCACTTGAAACGATCCGTGTGTCCGAGAATCCAGTTCATCATGTAGCCGCCGTAGGACCATCCCATGGCTCCCATCCTCTCTGCATCAACGTAGGGAAGCTTCGCCAGATGGTCGACTACCTTCATAATATCTTCATAAACTTTTCCTCCCCAGTCTCCCGAGATCGCCGCCGTGTAAGTCTGGCCGTACCCCGTGGAACCGTGCGGGTTTGGAAACGCCACGATGTATCCTGCGCCGGGATAGACCTGCCAGTCTCCACGGAAAGCATCCTGCCACTGCGATTGTGGTCCGCCATGAACGTTGATGATGAGCGGATACTTCTTGCCGGGGTCGAAGTTGTGCGGCTTGACCAGGAAGACTTCCACATCATTTCCAACCGCTCCAGGGACCGTCAGTCGCTCGGCGGGGCGGATGTCCACTTCATCCACGATCTGCTGGTTGAAGGAAGTGAGCTTCTTCGGTCCTGATCTCTTCAGATCATAGCGATATATTTCCCAGGGCTCTCCCACTGATCGGTGTATGTAAACCATGAACTTCTCTCCAGCATCGACGGCAAAACTGTCGATAGTGGCATGAGATAAAACCTTTTCTATCTTCTTGCTCTGAAGATTGAGGCGATATATCGGATTCTCTCCTCTCACCTCCGCCGTAAAAAAGATGTTTTTAGAATCGCTGCTCCATTCGAAATCGTCAACCCAGTAATCAAAATTGGCGCTATCGGTCAGCAATCTGTGTTTTCCGGTAGCCAGTTCGATCACCTCCAAGCGCCAGAGATCGGATTCGTAGTCCGGGATTCGCTGCGTGCGGTAAGCAAGATACTTCCCATCAGGAGAAAAGCATGGCGTCATATCCGCCGCTTCGTTGGCAGAGGTTATGCTTTCCGCTGATGATTCCTGGATTTCTCCTCCCAGTCTCACTGTGAAAATATCGGAGTTCGTCGATTCGGCCAAGTGTTGCACGCGCTTGGATGCAAATGCAACCATCTTGCTGTCCGGCGAAACATCATAGAGAGATCCTCCGAGAGAAAATACGGGGGAATCAAATCTTCCTGGAGTTATGTCCAGAACTCTTCCTTCCATGTCAACTGAGAAGATGTGATTGACCTTTCCGTCCTTCCAGAAGTTCCAGTGGCGGTAGAGAAGGCTGTCCGCCACATGCGCCTTGAGAGGTCCTCTCTCCCATGTTTCCTTTATATCTTTATTGCACCTGTCATCGGCTCCACATTCCGGATAGACATTCGAAGTGAAGATGATGAAGGAACCATCATGTGCCCAGATCGGGTTCTTTATCCCTGTGGAGATCGACGTCAACTGCTTTGCCTCTCCCCCGTCAGTGGGGATGAGATGAAGCTGCTCTTTGCCAGAGCGGTCGGAAATGAAGGCAATGCTCTTTCCGCAAGGCGACCACTTTGGCGAATGGCTGTTGCTCTCCTCCGATGTCAACTGGAATAAACCGCTCCCGTCAGCGTTCATGACCCAGATAGTCTGATGGCTCTTCCCATCCTCAAACTTATAGGTAGTAACGGTAAACGCTATCTTTCTGCCATCGTGTGAAAGAGCCAGATCTCCGATCCTTTTCAGTTTGTAAAAATCGGATATGCAGAACGGTCTCTTCTCCGCGTGGGAAAGAGAGAATGTCAGCATTATCACAAGAGACAGGGAAACAATAAGAACGATCTTTGATTTCATGGTTCCACCTTTGAGTGTAACAAATCAGTTTAATAACTTCTA
>JBFMGF010000046.1 GCA_040752675.1 Acidobacteriota bacterium | reverse complement strand
GGATCACATGATAGCGATCAAAAACAAGTACCTCCTCGGGATAGTATCTCAAACCAAGATGTCGGGCAACATCTTCGACCGTGCTCCGCTTCATCAACTCCACAATGTATCGCCCCAGCACCTTGGTTCATCGCTTCTTCGGGAAACTCAGAAGCAGTGGCTCGAGCTTAAGGCTCCTGCAAGCTCGACAGAAGAGCCGATACAAATGAATGGCAAGAAAGACCTTTTTCTTTCCAATGGGTAACGTTCTTATTCCCCTGACGAAATGCCCCTTCTTGATCACATTGCGAGAATCGCAGTTGGCACAGCGTTGCTTCTCTTCTGATTTTTCAATGTGGAAGATCAAGATCCCCTCTTTGTATTCTGTATTCTGTCTTCTGGTATCGGTAATGCTTAACTCCAAAGCCATGGTCCAATAGGCTCGTGGACATCGGCTTTCCTTCTTCTTAACTTCGTTGTTTTGGAGGAATTTTAACCGATGTCCTTTCTTTTTGGCTCAGTTTATTTTGAATCTCAGGTACTCATTTTCCTGATGATTCTTCTTTTCTTGAAGGAAGTCTTTTACTTCACTTGACCCTTCAATGTCAAAACTTTTGAACGTTACCAAAAAATTGCAAAAATGCAAAAATTGAAAATCATTGATGCAAAATTTTCTAATTTTTATGCTTTTTGAGATTAAGATTTTGTAAAATATGCAAAATTTTTATTACATTTTAGTTGACCCAAGGGAGAAATTGCAGTATTATTTAAGTCTGAATTTCGATGAAGAGATTTTTCATTTGTTCTGAAACATTCTCATAAAGGTCCAATTCATCAATAGGGCATGCAAAAGGAAGAAGATTGTATTTCTGCAAAGGTCCGCTGAATCAGCTCCAGCAAAGATTGGAAGAATTTCATTGAAATGATGGATCAAAAGGGAAACTTGTATAAGCGTTTCCACATAGAAACGAAAGCCGCACCATCCCTCAGGGGACAACCGGGGAAGTATGCGGTGAGGATAAGGGAGAGCAAATTCGCTGAAATGCTACTTGAAGCTTTTCTCTCCTACCCACCTTGGGAATTACCCAAAAGGCTGAAGAGTCGTCCCTGCATTTATGGTACTTACGATCGAATGTTTGGCGGTCTCACTCCAGACCACGACCGATGCGTTGCTTGCTACCGCTGTGTCCTGGAGCATCCCGGAATGGTGAAGATTGAGTTGAGTCAGGCCTACAAGAAGCTGGGCGATGATTACTGGTCACCTGAGCAGGTCTGGTCTCTCTGGTACGAAGCATCCACAGGTAGGATCCCGGTCAAAGGGGCCTGCTACAAAGGACCTTTCAGCGGCAATGGTTTTGATTCCATGTGGACCGACATGTCAGAAATTGTTCGGCCCACGAGAGATGGAATCCATGGCAGGGAATTCATCTCAACAATTGTGGATATCGGGAGAAAAGCCTCAAGGCTGGAGTTCGGCCCAGAATATTCCTGGCTTTATGATGGGTCTCCTCTGATTCAGATTCCTGTTCCCATCATTTTTGATCTTTTCCCTGATTCTCTCAGGAATAAGAACATCCTGGAAATCCTGGCACAAGCCGCCTCATACCTGAAAACGTTTGTCATCATTCCAGTGCAGGAGATCAAAGGGGATTTGATGAAATTTTTAGCACATATCATTCCTCTCGTGAACTTCCAAAATTGGGAAGATCACAAGGAAATTCTGAGAGCTGTTTCCATCATTGAAGTGGATGTGGGAAACCATTTGGATGGATGGAAGAGATTGAAAGATGAATTCCCAACAGCCATTATCTGTTTGCGGTTACCGTTCAATGAAGGTAGCGAAAGATTCGTTGTTCGTGCTGTGAAGGAAGGAGCCGGCGTCTTTCATCTCTTTGCCGACTACCGTGGGAGGGAAATATCCGTCCGTAACCCCAGGTTCCTCAAGGAACTCATCCGTTCCATTCATGGGAAGTTAGTGGAACATTCTCTCAGGGATGAGGTGACCATCATAACCAGCGGAGGAATCATTGCTGCCGAGCATCTCCCCAAAGCCATCATCTGTGGTGCAGATCTCATAGCTCTCAATACGCCACTTCTTGTTGCCCTCCAGTGCCGTTTCGATGGAGACTGTACTTCGCCAGAATTCTGCGAATGGAGACTTCCACGCCTGGATAGGGAATGGGGGACTCAGAGATTGATCAATATGGTTGGCGCATGGCATGGCCAGCTCCTCGAGATTCTTGGGGCCATGGGGCTGCGTGAGGTGAGGAGACTCCAGGGAGAAACGGGGAGAGCCATGTTTTTTGAAGATCTGGAAAAGGAAATCTTCGCCCCCATCTTTGGATTGAGAAAGTAAATATCATAAGAAAATTTGTTGCTGATAGAATCGGAGTTTTTTAAGATTGAGAATAAAAAGATGAATCATTTAGAAGAGAAATTGTTTCGTTTTCACCGAGAGAATCTTAACCGAGGGTTGAAAAAATTTGCCCTAAGAAATTATGGAGATTTAGAGACTCTCGGAAATTACCGATGGACTCCGGAATTGATCCTGACGACATGGGAGCAGGCGGAGACCGGAATGCCTTCGATGTCTGGGCTGGAAGACAAGGTTGGCCGATCGGGAGGGGGATTCGATAAGATGGACTTCCGGTTAGCCTCGTCTGGCAACGCTCTGGACGAACATGTGAAAGTAGATACCTCAATTGAACTAAACAGGAAATCCGATGGACCAAAGATTGAAATACCGATCCCTGTCTATGGTGGCGGGATGTCCTACGGTTCTATCAGTCTTAATATCATGGTGGCACGGGCGATGGCAGCGAAAGCCTGGAGCACCTTCACCTCCACAGGAGAAGGTGGGTATCCTGCTGAACTGATCCCTTTCAGTAATCATGTCATCACCCAGATTGCGACGGGCCTGTTTGGCGTCCGGGAGGAGACCATCCAGAGAGCACGAATCATCGAGTTCAAGTATGCTCAAGGGGCCAAGCCTGGACTGGGTGGCCATTTGCTGGCAGATAAGGTGATGCCTGATGTGGCGAGGATGCGTGAGTCCGTTCCCTGGGTGAGCCTATTCTCCCCATTCCCCTTTCACAGCGTTTACTCTGTTGAAGATCACAAGAAACATGTGGATTGGATAAAAACCCTTCATCCGGAGGCTCTCGTCTCTGTCAAGGTTTCTACCCCCACCGATGTCGATATGGTAGCGGTGGGAAGTTATTATGCCGGAGCGCATATCATTCATATCGATGGAAGCTACGGCGGCACCGGAGCCGCGCCTGAAATCTCCAAGAAGAACATTGCCATGCCTATCGAGTATGCCATTCCCAGGGTACACAATTTCCTAAAGGGAGAAGGAATTCGCGATGAAATCACGCTTATGGCAAGCGGCGGAATAAGGACAGCTTATGATGTGGCCAAGGCAATCGCCCTCGGTGCCGATGGTTGCGTCATAGGAACAGCGGAGTTAATTGCTGTCGGATGCACTCATTGTGGAAACTGTGAAAGCGGTCGAGGCTGCCCTCAGGGAATCACGAGCACCGATCCGAAGCTTACTCCATTGAAAGAGGTAGAGTGGGCCGCGCAGCGGATCATCAATCTCTACGCTTCCTGGCAGAGCCAGTGGAAGGAATTGCTGAGAAGATGCGGCTTGAGAAGCATCCGGGAACTGAGAGGAAGAACAGACCTTCTCTCTCATGCAGATTACGAGGGATGATCTTAAAAAATTTTAAGATGGTTGATAAACACAGTTAAAAAATTAATAAAGAAGGAAAGGATGAACGATTCCAGGCTCATCATTGATTCCAGAAGATATTTGAGATATGACACCCCTCTGTCCTGGCGGAAGATGGAGGCGGAAGGCGGTTGCGGCGTTGTGGGAATTGCCTCTTCGGTCCCCATAAAGGGGAAACATCTCTTTCCATCACTGCACCAGATGAGAAATCGGGGCAATGGCAAAGGTGGAGGCATTGCTGCTGTCGGTCTTTCCGCCGAACAGCTTGGCGTTTCGAGTGAGGTTCTTGAAGAGGACTACCTCCTCCAGATTGCCTACCTGAAGCGCTCCATTCAGGACGAGCTGGAAGAAGAATTCTTACGACCCTCTCTGGAAATTCACCATGCCGAAAAGATTTGTTCCATCGAAGACTACAATGAAATAGAAGGCCTGGAGATCAAGCCTCCTGAAGTCTGGAGATACTTCTGTCGCGTGAAGAAGGAACCACTCGACGACTTCAGGAGAAGAAACAAAATGGAGACACTGAATATCGGCAAGGCGGAGGATGAATTCATCTACCAGAATTCCTTCCAGTTGAATCGTAAGTATTACACGTCGCTTGGGGAGAAGAAAGCCTTTGTCCTGTCTCATGGGCGCAACATGATGGTCCTGAAGATTGTAGGCTATGCTGAGCAGGTCATCAGGTATTACAAGCTGGAGGGGATGGAGGCTCACCTGTGGATCGGCCATCATCGTTATCCAACGAAAGGAAGGGTATGGCATCCTGGGGGAGCCCATCCCTTCATCGGTTTGAATGAAGCTCTTGTCCACAATGGTGATTTTGCCAATTATTATTCCATCTGCGAGTATCTGAAGCAGAGAAACATCTATCCCCTCTTTCTGACGGATACCGAGGTTGCTGTTCTCCTCTTCGACCTCCTGAACAGAGTCTATGATTACCCTTTGGAGTACCTGCTTGAAGCTCTGGCTCCAACTACCGAGAGAGATTTTGAAATGCTTCCGGATGAGAAGAAGAAAATTTACAGAATGATTCAGGCTGCGCACATCCATGGTTCTCCGGATGGTCCCTGGTTCTTTATCATTGCCAGAAATGATCCCTGTGCGAAGCAGTTTCAGCTACTGGGAATAACCGATACCTCCATGCTCCGGCCCCAGGTCTTCGCCCTTCAAGAAGGAGCAGCCCAGATCGGCTTGATCGCCTCTGAGAGGCAGGCCATCGATGCCACCCTGAGGAGCCTGGAACAGGAGGACGAGAGGTTCTGGTCCTATGCCGACATGTACTGGAATGCACGAGGCGGAAGCTATACGGATGGTGGTGCTTTTCTGTTCCGTATTGAAAAGAATGGAAATGGTCATAAACTGATCTGCACCGATAAGTTCGGAAGAATCATAGAAACGCCAAAAAATAAGACTCATTTCAGATTGCACAATCCCATCACCCTCTCACGTGATCTAGCTCCGGAATTTACTATGGTTCCTCAAGAAACTGCTGTCTCTTCCATGGAGAAGTTCCATGACCTGAAAAGAGCCATGCCAGGTATGAGCTATGAAGAGTTCTGGAGCTTCTGCTATGACCTCATGGAGTCCACCAGAATACGGAAAGAACGAGTACCGTTCGCCATTGAAATACTCACGCTTTTAATGGACCGGATTTACGACACTGGCAGCAAGAAGAGGAGTTGTTTGCTGAGAATGCTGGAACATACCCTCCAAAGGATCCTGGAAAATATCCCTCTCATGGATCAAGCCATCATGGAAAGATACATGCGGATTGATTGGGAGAGAAGGGGTCTCCTTATGGAACCCAAAGGAAAAGATGGCATTCTCATCATAGATGCAGAAAAGTTTCCACCGGAAGGTGAGGATTCCCTGGCAAGATTCATCGTTCAGACCTTTCGGAAGGGATGGAGAAACCTCATTCTGATTAACCTGAGAGGACAGAGGTTCTGCGGAAGCGGTCTGGGGCCTGAGACTCATGAAGTCTGCATTCATGTTTATGGAAATTCAGGAGATTATCTGGCCTCAGGACTGGATGGTGCGCAAATATACGTTCACGGGAGTGCCCAGGATCAGGTTGGAAATATCATGAAATCAGGAAAGCTCGTCATCTACGGAGATGTCGGTCAGACCTTCATGTATGGAGCCAAAGGGGGGGAAATATATCTTCTCGGCAATGCCGCTGGAAGGCCGCTCATCAATGCTGTAGGCGCTCCTCGCGTGGTTATCAATGGTACCTGCCTGGACTACCTGGCAGAATCCTTCATGGCAGGCGACCCCTTCAATGGTGGGGGCTTCGTTATTCTGAATGGAATCAGGTTTGGTGAAAGGGGAGAGCTAATTGAACTGGAGACTCCTTATCCAGGTGGAAACCTCTTTTCCCTTGCCTCTGGAGGAGCCATCTATTTAAGAGATCCTGATAGAAGAGTTGGAGAAGACCAGCTCAACGGAGGGCAGTTCGCAGAGATGACACAGAGAGATTGCGCTTTAATTACTCCCTTCCTTAAAGAAAACGAGAGGCTCTTTGACATCCCTATGGAGGAGCTCCTGACAGTGAATGGCAGAGTTCAAAGTATGGAGAGAATCTATCGCAAAGTTGAGCCGGCGGGAATGGCCGTTCTGTCAAAATATGGAGAGGATACGGGATAGAGGAATCATTCTTCTTCGTATTTTTTCTTGAGGGAATCGATGACGGAAGCATCGGCAAGCGTCGTCGTGTCCCCAAGGGCACTGCCTTCGGCAATATCTTTGAGGAGCCTGCGCATGATCTTTCCAGACCTCGTCTTTGGGAGATCTGCCGTGAAGATAATGTCATCGGGCCGAGCAATGGAACCGATCTTCTTCACAACATGTTCTTTGAGGTCATCTTCGAGTTCCCGGTGAGGGTTGAATCCTTCCTTCAGTGTCACGAAGGCGGATATGGCCTGCCCCTTGATTTCATGATTTTTTCCAACGACGGCTGCCTCGGCAACAGAGGGGTGATCCACAAGGGCGCTCTCCACTTCCATTGTGGAGATTCTATGACCAGCCACATTCATCACATCATCCACCCGCCCGAGAAGCCAGAAGTAACCATCCTCATCCCTCTTAGCTCCATCCCCCGTGAAGTAAACATTCTTTCCATACCGGCTCCAGTACTGCTTCTCGTATCGTTCCATATCGCCATAGATGCCGCGGAGCATGGCCGGCCAAGGGCGCGTCAGAACCAGGTAGCCTCCGCCAACTTTCACGGATTCTCCTTTCTCGTTGAAGATGTCAGCCGAGATTCCCGGAAAAGGTTTTGTTGCCGAGCCTGGTTTCAGCGCGGTGATTCCGGGAAGAGGTGTGATGAGGATCATTCCTGTTTCCGTCTGCCACCAGGTATCCACAACGGGGCATCTCTCTCTCCCGATGTACTTGTAGTACCAGATCCAGGCCTCTGGATTGATTGGCTCGCCAACGCTCCCCAGCAGTCTCAAGGAGGAGAGATCACACCTCTGTGGAAACTCTTCTCCCCATTTCATGAAGGCTCTTATGGCCGTGGGAGCTGTGTAGAATACGGTCACGCCATACTTTTCGATGATTTGCCAGAATCGGTCTTTTTCTGGCCAATCGGGCGCCCCTTCGTACATGACGATGGTTGAGGCGTTGGCGAGCGGCCCATAGACGATGTAAGAGTGTCCTGTCACCCAGCCGATGTCTGCAGAGCACCAGAAGACATCATCTGGTTTCAAATCAAAGACCCATTTGGTAGTCGCGTAAACGCCTGTCAGGTATCCCCCTGTTGAGTGGACGATCCCTTTTGGTTTTCCTGTTGTCCCGGAAGTGTAAAGGATATATAGGAGATCCTCGGAGTCCATCTCTTCAGGCTTACAGTAAGAGGGGGCATCCTGCATCAGCCGGTGCCACCAGTGATCTCGCCCTTCTTTGATTCTCAGCGGGAACTCGCCGCGCTTGACGATGATGACATGTTTGATGGAGGGACAATCTCTGATGGCATAATCGGCATCGTGTTTCAGCGGGAAGATACTTCCCCTCCTGTAACCCCCATCGGCCGTTATAAGAATCTTTGCTTGCGCATCGTTGATTCTGTCTCTTAAGGCCTCGGCGCTGAATCCGCCAAAGACGACGCTGTGAACAGCTCCGATTCTTGTGCAGCCCAGCATGGCAATGGCGAGCTCGGGAATCATCGGCATGTAGATGGCAACTCTGTCCCCCTTTTGGATTCCAAGCTTTCTCAGCACATTGGCAAATTTGTTAACTTCCCGGTAAAGGTCCCAGTAGGTGAGCGTTCTCGTGTCGCCGGGTTCCCCTTCCCATATGAGGGCTGCCTTATTCCTGATGGCTGAATTGATATGCCTGTCAATGCAGTTGTAGGAGATATTGATTTTTCCATCAATGAACCACCTGGCGTGGGGCGGGTTCCACTCGAGGACCTTCTCCCATTTTTTAAACCAGGTAAGCTCAGAGGCCATGCTCCCCCAGAATTCTTCAAAATTTTCATCCGCATAACTGAAAATATTCTGATCAACGATGTTGGCCTGAGCCTTAAATATCTCAGGAGGATTGAAAATCCTGTGCTCTTTGAGAAGCGCCTCGATGGTTTTGTCTTTCAGGATCTCTCTGGCCTGATCCTGTGGAAGATCATTAGTGCCGGGGAAAGTTTTTGAATCTGACATGGCTTCCCTTCCTTTCCAGGACAAAAAATTCAATTTTATAATTTAATAAATTTACTACAAAATAATGATTTGGCAATATTACGATATTATTAAATGGAGATAATAATTGAATGGGCTCTACCTTTACAAATAATTTCATCAATGAGATATTAATGAGAACCATTTCACTAATCGTTAAGACCTAGCTTCAAGAGCATGATGACCTTACCACTCTTTTCATCCAGAGAAAGCCTCTCCAGGGAGCGGTAGATCCTGGCCATAAAGGAAAGCTTTTCACAGAAGTATCTGGAATGCGGAGAAAAGCTTATCCCTTCTCTTACTGCTATCTTGGATACTTGCCTTGCCGATTCTCCTCCCGATTCTGATACGCTCCAAAAGGAAGGGGCCATCATAGGGAAAATCATAATTGAGCGTGTCGATGTTTTTGACCCTAGAGTGGAAGGAGAGGAAAACAGGCTCTTCAAGTTTATCAATTTGCTCCATCTGGAAACGCATGAGTCTGTCATCAGGAGAGAGCTTCTCTTTAAGGAGGGGGATCCCTATGTGAAGAGCCGGGTGGAGGAGAGTGCCAGAAATCTTCGGAATCTCCATTTCCTCCATACAGCTAGGATTGAACCGATTGCCTATCATGATGGAGTGGCTGATCTTAAGGTTTACACTCAGGATGCCTGGACGGCAAAAGCGGGGGTCAACATTGGCCGGAAGGGGGGAATGAACACCTTCAAAATGGGGCTGGAGGATGAGAACTTCCTGGGGCTTGGCAAGAAGTTGAGCGTGGAGCAGTTCAAGGGGATTGAAAACTCAGGAACGCTCTTCCGTTATTACGACAATCAGCTTCTGGGAACGAAATGGAAGCTCATCTCCAAATATGAAACAAACACGGACGGCCAATTCATTATCACGAACATCTCCTATCCCTTTTTCTCGCTTGACAGCAGAAAGTTCTTTCAGACGGAGGTTTCCCGAGGAATTCCATCTTATCGTTCTCCTCCAGCTACTTCAACACGAGATTTAAGAATCAGACCATCTTTCTGAAGCTTTCGGGAGATATCGGACAGAATCTGGACAGAGAAGAGCAGTTCCTTCTTGGCGGGGATACAGGATTAAGGGGGTATCCTGTGAGATTCTTGGATGGGAGCCGGCAGCTCCTCTTCACTTTAGAGGATCGCATCTTCACCAATGTTGAGCTTTTCCATCTCTTCAATATAGGAATGGCTGTCTTTTTCGATGCCGGAGCGGTATGGAATGATCAGGAAGAATTTGGAACCTCCGCCTTCAGGAAAGATGTCGGGGTCGGCTTACGGATCGGCCAGAGGCGGTCAGCCCTCTCCAACGTTGTCCACATTGACTTGGCCTATCCTCTTGACAAAGTGGAGGGGAAGAGAAAACTTCAATTCCTCGTCATGACTTCCGAAACCTTTTAATATAAACCTTCTTTGTATCATTCCATACTGCCGCTGAGCACGAGCTCGTTGAGGAACGCCCAGCGGTTGATATTGAAAATGCTGTTTGACAAAGAAAGTCTGCTGATGATAGCGGCAAGCAAGAGTTTTAATAGCCATCTAGGCTGATGCTCTCATGGGGTTTTATCCGGAGCGTCCAGTACTGAGTTTTCCTCCATCCTTATTGATACGCTCTGGATCCAGGATCGATATCAGGAGCTTTGCTAACCTTTTTTACATGTAAAGTCAAGCTATTTAGAGGCTTTCCCCGGTCAAAGTCATTGACGGAGGAACTTCAATCCAATATAATTTGCCTTCAAATTAACCTTTCAATCCAGTACGATTCATCTTTTTGAAGGGTGATTGCGTAGCCTGCGTCAGCAAATTTTTTTTGAGGGGGAGATTGCCGTGAAGATTCATGAGTATCAGGCGAAGGAGATCCTGAAGAAGTACGGAGTAGAAGTTCCGCAAGGCGAGGTAGCCTATTCACCGTTGGAAGTGAGGGATATTGCGAAGAGGATCGGTGGGAGGTGTGTGATCAAGGCGCAGATTCATGCAGGTGGAAGGGGAAAAGGAGGAGGGATCAGGATCGCTTCCAATTCCGAAGAGGCAGGGGAAATCGCCAAGCAGATGATCGGGATGACACTCGTCACGCATCAGACCGGTCCTGAAGGAAAGAAGGTCAAGAGAGTCCTGGTCGAAAAAGTTCAAGACATTGAAAGGGAATACTACCTTGCTGTCATTGTGGATCGCTCGATGGGCTCTCCTGTCATCATGGCTTCCTCGGAGGGAGGCGTCGAGATCGAACAGGTGGCGGCACGGTCACCGGACAAGATCCTCAAGGAGCACGTCGACCCTGCTGTGGGAATAAGCCCCTATGTTGCGAGGAAGATCTGCTTCGGACTCGGATTCAAGAAGGAGCTCATCATGAAGGCTACGAAGCTGATCCTCTCCCTTTATGAGGCCTTCGTTAAGACAGATGTGTCCCTTGCAGAGATCAATCCACTCATCACGACGAAGGACGGGAACATCCTTGCCCTCGATGCGAAGATGAATTTTGATGATAATGCACTCTACAGGCATCCGGAGATCAAGGAGTTACGGGATCTGGATGAGGAGGACCCGCTCGAGATCGAGGCATCCAAGTACAATCTCAACTACATCAAACTATCCGGGAACGTGGGGTGTATGGTCAATGGTGCAGGGCTTGCCATGGCGACGATGGATATCATCAAGCTGGCGGGAGGCGAGCCGGCAAACTTCCTAGACGTAGGGGGTGGCGCGACAAAGGAGCAGGTCGCCAATGCCTTCAAGATACTCATCTCCGATAAGAACGTGAGGGCGGTTCTCGTGAATATCTTCGGCGGGATCATGCGATGCGACATCGTCGCAAATGGTGTCGTGGAGGCGGCAAAGGAGGTTGGTATCAAAGTGCCGATGGTCGTCCGTCTCGAAGGAACCAATGTAGAGAAGGGAAAAGAGACTCTCCAGAGTTCAGGATTGAATTTCATCGTAGCGACCGGGATGATGGATGCCGCTGAGAAAGTCGTTGCCGCTGCTCGATGATGCGGCTTCTCCATGAAAGGCAAGGAGGTAGAAAGTGAGCATTCTTGTCGATGAAAAGACGAGATTGTTGGTTCAGGGAATCACTGGAAACGAAGGAACCTTCCATACTCGCCAGGCGATTAAATACGGAACCAGGGTAGTTGCCGGCGTGACGCCGGGCAAAGGGGGACAGGAAGTTGATGACATCCCCATTTTTGATACGGTTGAAGAGGCGGTCAGAACAACTGGAGCAAATGCTTCCGTGATCTTCGTGCCACCCGCCTTCTCGGCCGATGCCATCATGGAGGCGGCCGATGCCGGGATCTCGCTCGTCGTCTGCATCACGGAGGGGATTCCGACACTCGACATGATTAAGGTCATGACGTTCCTCAAGAAGAGAAGTACCAGATTGATCGGTCCGAACTGCCCGGGGATCATCTCTCCAGGAAAATGCAAGATCGGGATCATGCCCGGTCATATCCATACGGCGGGAAACATCGGCGTTATATCGAGGAGTGGAACATTGACATATGAAGCGGTGGACCAGTTGACGCGGAGAGGCATTGGACAATCAACGTGCATCGGGATCGGCGGCGACCCGATCATCGGCTCAACGTTCATCGATCTTCTGGCCCTCTTCGAGAAAGATAATGACACGAAGGCGGTCGTCCTGATCGGTGAGATTGGCGGGACGGCGGAGGAGGAGGCTGCGGAATATATCAAGAGGAATTTCAGCAAGCCTGTTGTTGCCTTCATCGCGGGAAGAACGGCCCCTCCTGGAAGAAGAATGGGGCATGCAGGGGCCATCATCTCGGGTGGAAGGGGAACGGCGAAGGAAAAGACGGAAGCGCTGACGGCAGCTGGGATAATAGTTGTGGAGAGTCCGGCCAGCATCGGTGATGCCGTTGCCTCTATCCTATGAATTTAGAAACATTCTCATATAACCCTTCCATTACAGGGGGAAAGAGGATATTAAGTTTTTGCAGAAAGGAAGAATCAATGGTGGAGAGAACGCTATCGATCGTGAAGCCAGATGGTGTCGGACAGAAAGTCATCGGAGAGGTCATCAGACGCTTCGAGGCGAATGGCCTTAAAATCCTCGGATTGAAGATGGTGCACATGAGCAAGAGAGAAGCGGAAGGCTTCTACGTTGTGCACAAAGACAAACCGTTCTATGGTTCGCTGACGGATTTCATGTCGTCTGGTCCCGCCGTTATAATGGCGCTGGAAGGGGAGGATGCCATAAGAAAGGTCCGGGACATCATGGGTCCGACTGATTCGACGAAGGCTCCAAAGGGAACCATAAGGGGTGATTACGGTTTCTCCATCGAGAAGAACATCATCCATGGCTCTGATTCACCGGAATCTGCGAAATTCGAGATCCCTTACTTCTTCAATGCCCTCGAACTCTTTGATCGATGATCTTGCCCATTCCTTCACTGTTTGACTTGATATGTTCGTTTTGATAGCATTTTTCAGAGAATGAAAGACCTGCTTCGCTTTCTGAAATATGTCCACCCTTACAAGTGGAATCTCATCTGGGCTTCAGTCCTTCTCATGCTCTCCGGTTTCCTCATGGCCGCCTTCGTGGCCTTCATCAGGCCTCTCTACAGCGAGGTTCTCGGAGCGAAAATTGCCCCTTCCGAGCAGCAAGGGTCCGTTGCGATTGTGATTGAAGAAAAGAGCCCGCAATCCAGGGTGCCATCATCCGGGCTGGAGACATCTGGAACTTCCTCAAGGGAGGCTGAGGGAAACAAGGACGCCGCTGCTCACAAACCCAGAACACTTATCGGGAAGAAAGATATCATGCAGTCCCTCGAGAAATATCTCCCGATGGAAAAATTGAGAGTCTACACGAAGAAGAGGGCGTTCATCGAAGTGCCCCTTTTTATAGTCCTCCTCTTCCTCATCAAGGTACTGCTTGGATATTTCGGCCAGTATCTTACCCTGAACGTTGGCTTAAAAACCATTATGGACCTGAAGAACGATCTTTACAGTTCCATTCAGAACCAGTCGCTTAAGTTTTTCACCATGAATCCCACCGGGATCATCATGTCTCGGATAGTCAGCGACGTGGAGAGGATGAATAAGATCGTCTCGATGCACCTCGCCGATTCCATCCGGCTGCTCTTCACGCTTATCTTCGTGACCATCTTCGTCTTCTATGTCTCCTGGCAGCTCTCCGTATTTTGCTTCGTGGCCCTTCCGCTGGCCATATTTCCCATCGTGAAGTTCGGACAGAGAATGAAGAGAGCGAGCAGGAAGAGCCAGGAGAGGATGGGTGAGATCTCGAGTATCCTTAACGAGGGGATCGGTGGGATAAAGATCGTGAAGAGCTTCGGGATGGAGGATTTCGAAAAGGCTCGCTTTCGGGAGGCGTTGAGGAGAATGCTCCGGGTGGACAGAAAGATCGCGAAAACGGTGGCTCTGGCGCCCAACGTCATGGAACTCATCGGAGCAGTCGTGGGAGTCCTTCTCTTCTGGTGGGCAGGTTATCAGATCTCCCACATGAGGCTTCACCCGGGGGATTTCCTGTCCTTCCTCGTAGGAGCCGGTGTCATCTTCATGAGCGTCAAGAAACTCAACGTTGTAAACAACGAGATACAGCAGGCCGCCGCTGCCGCCGCGCGTGTCTTCGAAATGATGGATACCGGGATCGACATCAAAGAGAAAACGGATGCCATTTCTCTTTCCCCTTTCCAGCATGAGATCTCCTTCAGGAATGTCAGTTTTTCTTACGGCGACGAAGAGGTCCTGAAGAACATCGATTTGACAGTGAAGAAGGGCGAGATGGTTGCCCTCGTTGGCTCCTCTGGCGCGGGAAAGACGACGCTTGTCAATCTCATCCCGAGGTTCTACGACGTAACCGGTGGTGCCATCCAGATAGATGGGCACGATGTTTGTGACGTGACGATCAAATCGCTAAGAGACCAGATCGGGATCGTATCTCAGGAAACGATCCTCTTCAACGATACGGTGAAAAACAACATCGCCTACGGTCGCCCCGAGACGTCACTCGATGAAGTGGTCAGGGTTGCCAGGATCGCAAACGCTCATGATTTCATAATGAAACTGCCCCAGCAGTACGATACGGTTCTTGGTGAGCGAGGGGAGCGTCTCTCAGCAGGACAGCGGCAGCGGATCACAATTGCCAGGGCTCTCTTGAAGAACCCTCCCATACTCATCATGGATGAGGCGACCTCGGCTCTCGACACGGCTTCGGAGGCCCAGGTCCAGGCCGCCCTGAATGTTCTTATGCAGGGCAGGACCTCGATAGTCATAGCGCACAGACTCTCCACAGTACGCAAGGCCCACTGCATTTACGTCCTTGACAGCGCGCGGATCGTCGAGAGAGGAACGCACTGGGAACTAATCGAGATGAATGGAGTTTACGCGAAGCTCCACGCCATCCAGTTCCGCGAGGACTGAATGGATATTATTCAGTCTTCCTTGCTTTTCATACTGCTAAAAGATGAGAGTCGCCATGGAATGGAAAAATGAGCTACTGTTTGTCCTACTCTTTGCCGCGGTTCTCTTCCTTTCGAACCTATGGGGCTACGATCTGTGGGCTCCCGATGAGCCAAAATTTGCGGAGATCTCCAGGGAGATGCTCGAAACGGGGAACTGGATCGTCCCCCACGACAACGGGTGGATCTATACGGACAAGCCGCCGCTGCTCTTCTGGCTCATCTCCACATTTTCGCTATTAACTGGCAGAATCTCTTCTTTCCAGGCGAGACTTCCTTCGGCTCTTGCGGGGATCGGTGCCGTTGCCGCCACCTATATCTTCGCGCTCAAGTGTTTCGGCAGGAAAACAGCTTTGCTATCTTCTCTGATCCTCTCGACCTCCTTTCTCTTCTTCGACAAAGCGCGCACGGCTCAGACCGACATGCTTCTGACCTTCTTCATCCTCATCTCCTTCCTCTTCTTCTACCTGTCCCGCGGCGAGCCGATTCATCGGAGAAGATACCTCATCTTCTTCTATCTATCCCTCGCGCTTGGTACTCTTGCGAAAGGGCCTCTCGGATTCATCATTCCCATTGGTGTGATCCTTATCTTCCTGGCATCCGTTGGCGAGATGAAAAGAGTGCGAGAGATCTTTCTTACAGATGGGTTGAGCCTGTTCCTGTTGATTGTGGGCGGTTGGGTGGTCGCCGCTACGATTGCTGGAAAAGGGGAGTACAGCGTTTTTGCCGCTCTCGACCGCCATCTCATAGAGAGATTCTCCGAAGGGATTCACCACAGACAGCCCCTCTACTACTTTTTGAAAACCTTTCCGCTGGACTTTCTTCCCTGGTCTCTCTTCCTTCCGGCAGCCCTTGCCCTTCTCTTTTCGAAGCTGAGGAGCGTGGAGAGGAAAGAGGCGGCCTTTCTTCTCTGCTGGGTCTTTTTTGTTTTCGTTCTCTTCTCCTTTTCCAGGGAGAAGAGGAACCTTTACATCCTTCCGCTTTTTCCTGCTGCCTCGATCATGGTGGGATACCTGTTTAGCGTTATACTCAGCGAAGGCGAGGAATCGATCCCTTCCAGGCTCGCATCGGCTTTCAACTATTTCCTATCCGGATTGCTGATCATCTGCGGATCTTTCATTCCTGTAGCGGCATGGATCAAGGCCAGGGAATATTTGTTCCCGGCTTCCCTCCTGGGGGCGGTCATAATCGTTTCCTCCTTCATAATATTTTGGTTCACCTGGAAGGAAGGGTGGCTCAAAGGTCTGAATTTTTCTTACTTCCCCCTGTTCTTCGGCACGGGGCTCTTGCTCCCCATGATCTCTCTCAGGTTCTATCCCGATTTCTTTTTTCCAGTGCTGCTGATGGGAGTCCTTCTGATAATCGGCTCTCTCTTCATAACCCTGGAATTGCGTAAGGGGTTCGGCTTCAGAACCCTGATCGCCATTCTATTGACCATCTCTTCATTCTATCTGGCAGCCGTCTTCTTTGCCTATCCGGTCCTGGACGATTACAAGTCGGCGAAAAGTTTCAGCATCCGGATCGCCTCCACCGTCAGAGACCATCTGAAGCAAGGAGAGCGGCTTCCGATATACAAGAGGTATCGTTCCGCTTATGTCTTCTATTCGCGAATCTATCTCGACCTAATCCTCTCAGAGGAGGCATTTAAAAATGTCATGAGCAGCAGTGAGAGAAAATTCTGCCTGATCGAGCAAAATGATCTCAACGAGATTTCTGAAAAGCTGGAGCTTCCTCTTTACAGGATTCACTCGGAAGGAGTCGGACACCGCTCCATGATTCTTGTCTCCAACCAGCCATAGCCCCATTTGCAATATTTTAGAAACATGAGTGAAATGACATGCAATCCTTAAGGCCGAATCACGGTTGAGGAGGATAGGATTTTAAGAGGAAAACGACTAAGATGATGATGAGGCCAATGATCATGAAATGCTCTCTGTTCCTCAGCATCCGCTGTGACGACCAGCCGTTCTTCTGCTCTCCATAAGGCTTCCATTGCGGAAAAAGAGCAGGAACGTGTTTTCTGTATTCCATCCATTTCTCGCCGTGGATTTCGCGGAGCCGTTCTCCTTCCACCTTGATCTTCCTGGGAAGGTAGTAGAGGAAGAAGACAAGATAGCCAGAAGTGAGGAGAGCAAAGTTTAAGAGATAGGGGAGTTTCGCCATGATGCACAGGCCCGTCAGGATCAGAAACCTACCGAGATATAGCGGATGCTGTGTATAGCGATAGGGGCCTGATACGATGAGCTCTTTCGATTTGATGAGATGGCCGGCAGCCCAGAACCGGAAGGCTTCTCCGAGGGCAACGAAGACCATCCCGACGTAGAAGAAAGTGGGTGTCGGCTTTGCAAGAATGGCGAGCAAGATAATGAATAGATAGAGGAGAGCAATTCTCACGTAACCAAGGATCTTGCTTCTTTCTCTTCCCATATCCACTCCGCTTAATTCAGCGTATTTCCTTGCCGCGCAGGAGATCAAACATCTTCTTTAAGGCTCGTCCGAGAGAATAAAGAGGAATTATACTTGAAAAATCATTTTTTTCATCCATGGAGGGGGGAATGCCGAGATACCTTTCCCGAATCCTGTAGAAGGCCAGCCAGTCCAGACAGCATAAAGAATGAAATATGATGTTCCTTATGATGTTGTATCTGGAACCCTTCTCCCATCCCGTAGCGAAATCGACGAGATAGCTCCTTCCATCTCCTGTGACCAGGATGTCTCTATGATGGATATCTCCGCAGGCGATGCCTTTTCCATGGATCGTTTCGATGGTCTCTCTCAAAGAATTGAAAACGGAGGAGGTGATCAATTTCGCATCCAGATCGGGAAGAGGTTTCCCTTCGGTGTATTCGATGACGAAGGAAAATGCATCGGGACTTCCCAGACTTTCAGCTATTCCAGAGATTCCCCGCAGCTTCTGATAGATCGAGAATTCTCTTCCGGCAAACCATTTTCCGAGATTCCTGCTGACGAAATTGTTTCGGCTTCCGTAATCTTTAAGTATGGCTTTTCGTCCATGAAACTCACATTCATAGATGTCAGCCTTGGTGAAATTGCGTCCTCTGTGGACGAGAGTGTTTCTCTTAACTGCCATATCCGCCATATTCTTGCTGTCAAGAAATCAAATTATGTTAATATTTAAATGCTATTGATGACCTTTCATCGTTATCGTGCTTTTAAGATTAACATGGACGAATATCCCGTTCAAGCTCCAGTGAAAGAAGGAAATGGGGAAGAGGCCCCGATGAGTCAGCTGACCAGGATGAGGATTGAGCAAAGCATCGTATCGACGATGCTGAAGGGAAGATGGAGCAAAGCGGATCTCTTTCTGATCGAGCTTGGCGGAAGGAAGATCGTCCTCAAGGATTTTGCAGGAAAGGTGTTTTTCATTCGCATGATCGGACGTCTTCAGATTGGACGTGAGGAGAAAGCCTACCGTGCAGTGCAGGGGGTTGATGGAATCCCACGATTCTACGGGAGGCCCGATCGCTGGTCGCTTGCGATCGAATATGTGGATGGTGTGAGGCTTTCCGAATACAAGGGGCCTGTACGGATTGTCGATCTTCTTGCAGAGCTCAGGACAGTCATTGATGGCATTCATAGAGCCGGCGTTGTGCACAATGATATCCGGGGAAGAGAAAATATCATTGTGACACAAGATGGGAACAGATTGAAACTTCTCGATCTTGCCGGAGCCATCATCTTCAAGCACGGAACATTATCAAGCAAATTACTGTTCCCGCTCTTCAAGAAGGTAGATGATGCCGCCTACCTGAAGTGGAAGAACGAGCTGGCGCCGGAGGAGATGAGCGACCAGGAGAAGAAATTCCTCAGGAGATTTAACCTCCTGAGGAAGTTCTGGATCTTCAATATCAAGGGGAAATAGTTGCAGAGGCAGCCAGTGTGAGAGAAGAAAAGGATAGTAAAATGGATTGGAAGGATCGGCATAGTTTGAAAGAAGAAGGCCAGATCGAGCTTTCCATCGTCGTACCCGTTTATAACGAGAAGGATAATATTGAAATGCTGACTGCCGAGATAAGGCGTGTCTGCAATGCGTTGGGGAAACGGTATGAGATCATATATGTCGATGACGGGAGCACCGATTCGAGCGGAGATTTAATCAAAAGGCTGGCAATGGAGATCGATGAGGTCAGGGGACTGCACTTTACCAGAAATTGTGGTCAGACGGCGGCCTTTGATGCAGGGTTCAAAGCTGCGAGAGGAAAGATCATCGTTACGATGGATGCCGACCTCCAGAACGATCCGGCAGACATCCCCTCGCTTCTTGCCCATCTGAAGAATTACGATGCAGCCATCGGCTGGAGATTCGAAAGACAGGACAATCTTGTGAGGAGGGTCTCATCGAAGATCGCCAATGCGGTGAGGAACAAACTGAGCGGGGATAGCATCACTGATACGGGATGCTCCCTGAAGGCTTTCAGGAGCGAGTGCATCAAGAAGATAAAGCTCTATAAGGGGATGCACCGTTTCTTTCCAACCCTTCTGAGGATGGAAGGGTATCGTGTGGTCGAGGTGAAGGTCAGGCACCGCCGGAGGCTGAGCGGGGAGGCAAAGTATGGGATAGGGAACAGGATGGTCCGGGGTTTCGTGGACCTTCTGGTAGTCCGATGGATGAGGAAACGAAAACTTGATTATGAGATAAAAGACTATGAAGATTGAAATCTTGTGGCTGATCGTCGGGTTTGTCGGCCAGGCGCTGTTCGCGGGGAGATTCCTGGTTCAATGGATAGCATCGGAGATGAAGAAGGAAAGCATCGTCCCGATCTATTTCTGGTACCTGAGCGTGGGTGGTGGAGCCGCCCTCTTTGCCTATGCGACCTACAAGCTTGACCCGGTCTTCATGGTGGGGCAGGCCTCTGGCTTGATCGTCTACATCAGGAACCTGATGCTGATTCAAAAGAAGAAGGGCTGAAAGATCTAAGGGAACAGCTTCCAGCAGATCATATAGCCGGCAACGACTGCGGCCGTTTCTGCTCGGAGGTTCAATCGAGCAAGGTTTACGATGGTTACATCGCTGTCAATTGCCAGCCGGATTTCCTGATCGCTCCAGCCTCCTTCAGGTCCTATGAAATAATTAACTTCAGGGATTTTTGTTTCGCGATCTGCGGCAGCCAGCATCTTTTCCTTAATATCGTGAAGTGCGATTCCGCTTCGATGGAACAACAAGTTCAGATTGCCTTTCTTGAGACGATGAACGGCATCCTGAAAAGTAAAGGTGGGATGCAATACAGGGAGGATCTTCCTCTCCGATTGTTCAGCGGCTTCCTTGATAATCTTCTTCAGACGCTCTTCATGAATCCTGGTTTTGACTGTTCTCTCGGCGAAAAGGGGAATAATCTCTCTCACCCCGACCTCGCAAGCTTTCTGGACAACCCATTCGAAATTCTCTTTCTTCAAGATGGAACAGCAGAGAGTTGCATGCACCGAGGGTTCGTTAAGGTTCTTCAACTCTCCATTAATTCTGACATCAATGCAGTCCTTCCTGACTGCAAGAATTTCTGCCAGGACTTCTTTCCCCTTCCCATCGGAGAGGATCATACTCTCCCCTGCTCTCATCCGAAGAACATTTCTGACCTGATTGACAAGTTTCCTATCGGTCAGAGAGAGGGATTTTCCGGTGAGATTGAAATCTCCGATGAAGCGATTCATTCTCATAGGATGCGGAGGCCTAATCTTTTGGCGAGAAGTAACCCTTCCTCGTGATGATCCTGTGATTCGGGTCTCTTGTCTTCACCTGGATCGTTCTCCAGCTTCCATCCCTTACGCCGTGACTGGGCAAGAAGGCCATGAAGTACTGATGTTTCAACTCATCGGCGATCATGACGAAAGCTTTTTCGATCTGCCGGATCCTCTCCGCAGTGTAGAAGATTCCTCCGGTATCGAATGCAAGCTGCTCCAGGATCTCTCTGAGACTTCGCCTGTCGTAAAAATCCATCTCCTTGTGAAGGCTTTTCCCCACGCCGATGGAGAAGATGATGACGTCGTTCCTCAGCGCCCGATCAATGGATTCTTCGAAGGTATGCAGTGAACCCGGAGTGAGCCCGCTCGTCGATTCATCGCGTCCGTCGGAGAGGAGGATGATAACCTTTCTGGCATCCTGGCCCTTCATCATCTCCGATGCCCTGTAGATGGCGTCATAGAGCGCCGTTCCTCCTCCGGCTTCGATCTGCAGGATGTCCTTCTTGACGGCTTCGAAGTTGATCGTAAAGTCTTCCAGCACCTTGATCTTGTCGCTGAAGGAGATGACTGCTACACGATCATTCCTGCCGAAACTGTCCAGAAAGGCGATGGCGGCCTCCTTGGCAGTCCTCAATTTTTCCCCTTTCATGGTCAGGCTGGAGTCGAAGACAATTGCTGCCAGCAGGGGTCGCCATTCCTGGGAGAACCTCTCTATATTCTGTTTAACACCTTTATCGAGGATCAGGAAGTCCTGACGGCTTAATCCCATAACGAACTGGCCACTTTTGTCCTTCACCGAGGCGTAAATATTGACTAGATCGACATGTTCCAGTTGATCGATCTTCAATTCTCGCGTCCTGATGGTCCTGGAAGCCGACCTTCCATCTGCTGCGTATGCGATAACAGCTAATCTCCACTCCTTGAATTCTGATCCGGCATCCCAGAGGAACTGGTAAGGCGGCTCCTTCCACTCTGCCGTTAGGACGCCGTTGACGAGAAAAACAACTTTTTCTATCTCGACGTCTCCTTCTCTGACGACCTCCACCTCGACGGAGACTTTTCCGCTGACCGTGTTCAGGTTCATCGGGGACTTAAAGACGACGTAGAAATCCCCAGATGTGGTTGATATCGGTTGCCAGAAGATGGCAACAATCAACAGTGACAGCATGATGTTTCTCATAATATCCCCTCTTATCCCATCGCCAAAGAAACCTTAAATTACTTTTATGATAAAATTATATACGAAATTGAGAATTAATGGTTATTTCCAGAAGCGTTTTGAATAAGGAGTCATCATGACGAACAAGATCCATAAAGAGAGAGAGGTTCACGTCGATAAACTGCGCTGGCACTGCGATGCGAAAGGCCTCAACTTCGAAACGACTAACGATATCAAGCCGATCGAAGAGATAATCGGACAGAACAGGGCTCTTCAAGCGATCAAACTTGGTCTTGATATAAAGAGCATTGGGTACAACATTTTCATAGCCGGGTTCGTCGGAACGGGAAGAAACACGACAATCAAACGCCTTCTGGAAGAGATCGAGAAGGGAGAAAAGGCTCCCGACGATATCTGTTATGTCAACAATTTCAAAAACCCGGACATGCCAAAGGTTATCAAAATTCCGGCAGGAAACGGGATAGGATTTAAAAAGGCGATGGAGTACCTGATTGAAGCCCTGCAGAAGAACATCCCTTCCATCTTTGAAAGCGAGCAGTACCAGGCCCGCAGGAACTTTCTCATCGAGAGTTACAAGGACAATGAAAAAGCTATCGTAAGGGAGTTTGAGAAAAAAGTCGAAGCCGAAAGTTTCACTCTAATTCAGGTTCAAATGGGTCCCTATGCCAGGCCCGAGATCGTCCCGATCGTGGCGGGGAATGCCATCAATCTGGATCAGCTTCAGGAGCAGGTTGTGGCAGGGAAATTCCAGAAGGAGGTCTATGAACGACTGAAGAGCAAACAGATGGAACTCGCCAACGAGCTCAACCAGGTCAGCAAGAAGATCAGGGACCTCGATAAGGAGATGAACGACAGGATCTCCGATCTGGATCATGAATTCGCTTCTCCTGTGGTCTCCGGGCTGATTGAGGAAGTCAAATCAAAGTTTTCTTACGATAAGATCATTGGCTATCTTGATGACGTCCGATCAAATATCCTTGGTGATCTCGGCCGATTCAAGGATAAGGGGGAAGCGAGAGAGCAGGTCTTTCCTGGCATCCAGTTACCGGAGATGCCGGATCCTTTCAATGATTTCCGGGTCAACGTCGTCGTTGATAACGCCGAAACGAGTGGTCGTCCTGTGATCATCGAGACGTCGCCGTCGTACAAGAACCTGTTCGGTTCCATCGAACGTGCAGTTGACAGAAGCGGTCGATGGCAGACCGACTTCACGAAGATCAAGGCGGGAAGTCTCCTGAGGGCAAACGGGGGATACCTCGTCTTGAATGCACTGGATGTCCTGATCGAGCCAGGAGTCTGGCATGCCCTCAAGCGAACGCTGAGGAATAATATCGTGGAGATCCAGACCTACGATCCATTCTACCTTTTCACGACCTCGGCACTGAAGCCAGAGCCAATCGACCTGGACCTGAAGGTAGTGATGATTGGTTCGCATTACATTTATCAGCTTCTTTACATCTACGATGAGGAGTTCAAGAAGATATTCAAAGTTAAAGCCGATTTTGACACCGAGATGGAGTGCACTGAGGATAACATCCTGAAGTATGCGGCTTTCATCAAGAAGATCTGTGATGAAGAGAAGCTCCTTCCATTCGATAAGGGTGCCGTAACGGCCGTTGCCGAATTCGGAGTGAGGCTCGCTGGCAGGAAGAACAAAATGTCGACTAAATTTACAAAGATCAGGAACATTATTACCGAATCGGCTTTTTGGGCCTCCAAAGATAACTGCAGCAAGGTCTCGGCAAAATATGTCAAGAAGGCTATCAATGAAAGGCTTTACCGCCATAATCTCGTAGAAGAGAAGATACAGGAGATGATCAAGGATGGAACCCTGATGATCGACATCGATGGAATGAAGATCGGACAGCTGAACGGTCTATCAGTGCACGACCTCGGAGACTATGCCTTCGGACGCCCTTCCAGGATAACGGCAGAAACATCGATAGGAAGATCTGGGATAATAAATATCGAAAGAGAAGCCGAGCTTTCAGGAAGGACGCACAATAAGGGTGTTCTCATCCTGAGCGGATACCTGAGGGGAAAATATGCTCAGGACAAGCCTCTTGCCATGAGCGCTAGCATCTGCTTCGAGCAATCTTACAGCGGCGTGGATGGGGACAGCGCCTCCTCGACCGAGATATATGCTCTCCTTTCCAGTCTTGCAGGCATTCCACTGCGGCAGGACATCGCCGTGACAGGATCTGTCAATCAGAAAGGAGAAATTCAACCGATCGGAGGGGTTAATGAAAAGATAGAAGGATTCTTCCTGACATGCAAGATGAAGGGGTTGACAGGGAATCAGGGTGTTATGATTCCTTATCAAAACATCGATGATCTCATGCTCAAGGAGGAAGTCATTGAAACGGTCAAGATGACGAAATTCCACATATACGCCGTGAAGACGATCGATGAGGGGATTGAAATCCTGTCGGGAATGCCGGCAGGAGAGAAACAGGCGGATGGGACCTATCCGGAGGGAACGGTCAATTGCCTGGTCGATAAGAGATTGAAAGAACTCGCGGAAGCCCTCAAGAAATACGGTGCCTCCGTTCCCGGAAATATGTAACCCATTCGGAAACTCTCTTCCGATAGCCGAAATGAATGCTGGAAATTGCAAGAATGCATTGATCCTTATTTTGCTATTCATAGTGCCGATGCAGCTTATCCTCACGGGATGCCAGAAGACGCTGCCGGCTCCTTCTATGCAGCCGGAGTCCAACAGCTTCCAGCGACCGGTCATTGCACTGGTCCTCGGGGGAGGAGCGGCGAGGGGATTTGCCCATATAGGGGTCATACGAGTTCTGGAACAGGAGAAGATACCTATACAGATGATCGTCGGCACGAGCATAGGGAGCCTTATCGGTGCCATCTATGCTGATTGCCAGAACAGCTTTGAACTCGAGTGGATGACCCATGACGTGAAGGAGGACGATTTCTTCGACTTTTCCGTTTGGAACTCACTGATGGGTCCCTTTGAGGGAGATAAAATCGAGGAGTTCATCCAGAAGAGCGTGAAGGCAAAGAGGATCGAAGAGCTGAAGATACATTATGCTGCAATCGCTACTGACCTCCATCGGGGAAAGAAAGTAATCTTGAAAAGCGGACCGGTGGCAACCGCTGTGAGGGCAAGCTGCGCTATACCGGGGCTCTTTCATCCCGTCCAAATCGGGAACCAGCTTCTCTCTGATGGGGGGATTGTCGATAATGTTCCGGTGGATGTGGCGAAGGAGATGGGAGCAGATATAGTCATCGCCGTCGACATATCCAGAGATGTGGAAAAGGGTGAGATATCAAACTTCGTAGTCGTCACGATCCAGGCCATTTCGATCATGGCGAGGGAAATCGGAAAATGCCAGGCGGACAAAGCGGACATCCTGATTGCCCCTGAAGTCGGTAAGATCAATTCCATGGATTTTGACAATAAAAAGGAATGCATCAAGGCCGGCATCGATGCAGCCACAGCGGCCATTCCTTCCATCAAGGAAACCATAGCCAGATGGCATCAAACATATCCTTCCCCCGCGCAGTATTGATTTAGTAGGAATCATTTAGTAAAGTAATTAGTCTTGCAAATCAGAATAGGTGAGGCATGGCAAAACTCATTACGCCGAGAAGCGAGGACTATTCCCGATGGTACACGGATGTTGTCGTTCACGCGAAGCTCGCCGATTACTCCCCGGTGAAGGGATGCATGGTCATCAGGCCCCATGGTTATGCGCTCTGGGAGAACATGCAGAAAGCTCTCGACAGGATGTTTAAGGAAACAGGGCACGAGAACGCTTACTTCCCTTTATTCATCCCGGAGAGCTTCTTGAGGAAAGAGCAGGAACATGTGGAGGGGTTTGCTCCAGAGTGTGCCGTCGTTACGCATGCTGGAGGAACAAAGCTCGAAGAACCCCTGGTCATCAGGCCCACTTCCGAGACCATTATGTACGCCATGTACGCGAAGTGGATCCAGTCCTACAGAGACCTCCCGATGCTCATCAATCAATGGGCCAATGTGGTCCGCTGGGAGATGAGAACGAGGCTCTTCCTAAGGACGACCGAGTTCCTCTGGCAAGAGGGACATACGGCGCATGCTAGCTACGATGAGGCTGAAAAAGAGGTTCTCAAGATCCTCGATGTTTACAGGATCTTTGCGGAAGAGTACATGGCCATGCCGGTCATCAAGGGCATCAAGACGGACAAGGAAAAGTTCGCCGGAGCGATGCGAACTTACTGCATCGAGGCGCTCATGCAGGATAACAGATCTCTCCAGGCAGGAACTTCCCACAATCTCGGCCAGAACTTCTCCAGAGCTTTTGACGTGAAGTTCCAGAACAAAAACGGAGAATGGGAATACGTATGGCAGACGTCATGGGGCGTTTCGACGAGATTGATCGGGGCTGTAGTCATGGCGCATGGAGACGATAACGGGCTCGTTCTGCCGCCACGGATTGCTCCTGCCCAGGTGGTCGTGGTACCTATCTGGAAGAACGACGAAGAAAAGACGAGAGCCATGGAGGTGATTGAAAAGCTGAAAACGATTCTGCAGCCGCTCGGCTTGAGTATGAAATACGACGTCAGAACAGAAGTGAATCCAGGATGGAAATTCCATGAGTGGGAACTGGCAGGAGTTCCTCTCAGGCTGGAACTGGGGCCAAAAGAGGTTGTTGCGTCTGAGGTCATGACAGTAAGAAGGCTGAACAGGGTAAGGGAAAAGATACGGATGGATCACCTTCCTGGCAGACTTCCCGAGCTTCTCAAGGAGATTCAGCAGGAAATGTTCGATGCAGCGCTCAAGAGGAGAGAGGAGAACACTTTCAGGATAGATGACTGGCAGAGCTTCAGAAGACACATTGTAGAAAAAGGAGGATTCATCTTCTCCGGATGGTGCGGTAGCAGGGATTGTGAGGAAAAGATCCAGGAAGAGACCAAAGCGACCATCAGGTGCATCCCCATCGATGCTGAGAATGAATCCGGAAAATGCGTCTGGTGTGGTGGTGATTCCCCCAGAAGAGTCTGCTTTGCAAAGGCTTATTAGATCATAGGTGTCTTAAGGGAAGGGCATGAAGAAGTATAAGAACGTCGAGACGGCACCTAACGTTGACGGGGTCCGCATCGTCTTCTGCAGCAAGGATCCACTGAACTGCGCTCTCGAATGTTCAGAGAAAGGCTGTGAACATTATGTTGCCGTCACCATAGATACTGAGAGTGCCGCATCACTGGCCAATCGGCTCAAACACGTGCTCTACAACATGGGCTGGAAAGAATAAGATCAGTGTTGTTCGGCTTCGCCGGTCATGGGAACGAAACGGACACCAGTGATATTCTCTTTGATGATTCCCTTCTCAGTCTTGGTGACGAGGAGCAGTTCCTGGTAAAACTCGCCGACGGGGATGACGAGCCTTCCACCGATCTTCAACTGGTCCACAAGCGGTTGAGGGATGTGTTCGGGGGCAGCCGTTACGATGATTCCATCGAAGGGTGCATACTCTTTCCATCCCTGATACCCGTCGCCGATCTTGACGAGGATGTTGTCATATCCGAGTTTCTTCAGCCGCTCTTCAGCCTGATCCCCGAGCTTTTCGATGATTTCGATGGTGTAGACTTCCTTGCAGATCTCGGCGAGAATGGCCGCCTGATAACCCGAGCCGGTGCCGATCTCAAGGACTCTTGAATCGGGCTTCGGTTCAATCAGCTCTGTCATGAGGGCGACGATGTAGGGTTGAGAGATCGTCTGCCCCTCTCCGATGGGAAGAGGGCCATCGTCGTAGGAAAAGGGAAGATAGGCATCCGGAACGAAAAGATGCCGCTTGACTTTCATCATGGCCGAAAGAACACGGGGATCCTTGACTCCTCTTGCCCTGATCTGGTTTTCCACCATCTTCTTTCTCTTCATCTCGTATTCTCTTTCATCGCCGTTGGAGCGAGGATTTCCAATCGAATTCTCTGAGGAGCACCCTCCGGATGCCGAGAAAAGGAATGCCAGAAGGGTCATCAAGATCATAGATCTCACCGCCTTCCAGAAACTCTTATGATAGATTTGCGATAACATTGAACGATGCTTCATTTTTCATTGGATATTATATCTTAATTTAAAGCATTCTATAGATACAAAGATTTCATCTCATTTTCCAATGGAGAGGCTGCATTTATCGGGATGATAAGTGGTAATGGCTCAATCTTAGATGCTGAAGAAATCAAAAAGCCAATGAAGCTTCTTCAACAACCGAGGCGTTACGATAAGCCAGATTTTCTCGCGTGGAAGAAGAAGCCTGATGATATAATAATCAAACTGGTGGAATTCAGAATGTTCAGGAGGAACCTCTTTAAAAAGCTTTCTCCGATTCTTCTTTTCCTTCTCCTGTTGTTCCTTATCTCTTCCTGCCATAAAGAAGAGGAAAAGTATGCTCAGATACTCGTCAAGACCCTGGGCAAAGGAAAAGTCATGAGCACAAAAAACACGATGGACATGATCTCCTTCTTTCTCGGCAGGTATATGGCCGATACCGGACGCTATCCGGAAGGTGAAGGTCTTGATTCCATCGAGCTCCTCCTTGTTCCCGGTTATGTGCAACAGATCGACAGGCTGGATGCCTGGGGGAACGAGCTCAATTACTCGTCGGACGGGAGGAGCTTCAAGCTCTTCTCGGCAGGCGATGACGGGATGCTAGATACGGAGGATGACATCGTAATGGTCGACGGGGTATATCGATGACGAAGAAAATGCTTTCAAGATCGGCATTGCTCGTCGCTATGCTCCTGGTAGTCTGCTCATGCATGGATCCATTCAGGAAGAATGCTGCAGTAATTATTCAGACATACATCGATGCCGTTCAGAATAAGGACTTCAGGACTCTCTATGACTTAAGCGTGGATAAGCGAGATGAATCGGTGTCCATGACAGAGGAAGAGCGAAAGGAGCATTTTGATAGTTTTACAGGCTCGCTGGAAGAAAAGTATCTGCACTATGAGACGGGAAGAGATCGGGGATGGCTGGACTTTGAGGCGGATGGAGTGGTCCTGGTAAAAGCCACTGTTCTTGGGAAGGGAGCATTTTACAGGGTAGAGAATTTCATCAAACTTCCCGGTAGCGTGGCTTATGTCGATACGATCATAAAGCTCGGTTACCCCTACATTAACTACTCCACTCTTCCTCTGGGGACCGTTGCTTACCTTCTGGGATATCCGATCGGGAAGATTGAACGGCTCATCATTCAGTCAGCGGGTAGAGTGACGCTGAAAGTCGTTAAAGAGTTCACGATACGATGGTGGCTCGAATCAAGGAAGGCCTCGAATGTTTCCCCTTCAGGCTGGTATCTGAAAGGGGTGGAAGTTCTTCCTAATACGGTTGCGTATGAAACTGTAACGTGGACCTTCTGATTGTGGCAAAGGTGAGAGAATGAAAGCCTATCTGAAAGTAATTGCCTTTCTGATCTTCCTGGTGATCTTTCTGTTACTTACAGCCGTATGGTTTCTCCCTCGTGCAATCAATCTCGAAAAATATGTTGATGATCTAACCGGATTGATGGAATCATCCACGGGAAAAGGCATCCAGATAGGAAAGGCGGGTTTGATCATCTTCCCGGGCCTGAAGATTTATGCGAATGATGTCATCGTATGCGATAAGCCCGAAGAGGGTGGACAGGAAATCATCAGGATCGGAAAGATCTATTCAAGGTTGCAGCTCCTTCCCCTTTTGAGAAGAAGGGTCGTTATAAACTCGGTCAGGATTTATTCCCCTGAAATCCGTTCCGTGAAGAATCTCATGTCTCTCCCGATGATTTTCTTGTCTGATAGCAAGACGCTGCAGGGAAAAGCGGGAGAAGCTCTCACTCAGAAAGGGGGAAAAGGAAGGGGAGCCGAAGGAAGTCGGGGATTTGTCTTTGATATCTCGCATCTGAATGAGATAGCGGTGCGGAACGGCAGGATTGATCTGGAAGAAACTTTCTCTTCTGGAAAGAGGATTCGTCTGCCTATCGAAAATGTCTCCATAATAATGAAAGGGATTGGACGCGGTCCTCATACTTCCATTTCAGCGAGCGCCCTCTTCAGCGAGAAGGATGGAAAGATAAAGATCAGTGGAACCATGGGAAAGATCGATCCGATGAATAGGATCCCGCTTGAACTTGAATCTTCGCTTATCATCTCCGATGCTTCCTTTCTATCCGATGCGGCACTTGTTCTTTTTGGTCTCTCCCTCGAAGGGGGAAGCCTGGATCTTGAATCAAGCATCCGGGGAAGCATCGGGAAAGAAATTGAGTTCGCCGGGAAGGGGAACTTCACTGATCTTATCCTCAAGAAGTCATTTGCAGCAGCAGAGGGAGAGAAGAAAGATCTCGATGGTGACATCTCATATTCAATGCTCCTCCAGCCGGCTTACCTCATGATAGAGAACGTGAAGCTCACAATAGGTGATTCAGAGATCTTCATGGATGGGGAAGTCGATCTCAAGAAGGAGAAGCCAGTTTTGAAGTTCAGAGTTAAAGGGGAAGATCTTCTATACAGTGAGATCAAGGATATCTCTCCGGTGATAGGTTTCCAGTCACCTGAGGGTCTTAGGGGAGGAAGACTTGATGCCACATTGATGGGGAAGGTATCTCTGCAAGATTTCACGACTGAGGAATTCTCGGGGGATGCATACCTTGAAGACTTCCAGTTGATAAATTCCGCTCTTTCAGCGCCGGTCGAAGATCTTGAGTGCAGGATCAAGATTTCCGATGAAGGCGTGAAGATATCCGGAATGAAATGGGAATACCAGAAGGAGAGAATGGAAGGAGAGATCTTCATTCAGGACAGCAAGGTGCTGTCCGCGTCGTTCCGGTTCGGCCTATTCGACGGAATGCTCCGGGGTTCGTTGCGCGCGCCGGCGCGAAGCTCCAGGGACTATTCACTTGATGCCAGCGTCTCTAGCATCGACGCGAATGCTCTAGTTACAGCGCTCTTTCCATCGAACAAGGACATCCTTTTTGGAGATCTTCAGGGAAGGGCTGACTTTAAGATAGGGGACTTCTCCATGGACAGATGGACCAGCGATCTGTCAGGTTCTCTGGAACTGAAGATAATGAATGGGAGGATAACAACGTTCAGCATATTGAAACAGGTTGCCGCTATCATCAGGATGGCAGGTGGAAGGGGAATCGGAGAGAACGAGACGGGGTTCGAGCTGCTGGAGGGAGACTTCAATGTCTCCGGAGGGGAAGCCAGGACGGACAATTTGAAGTTTCACTCTCAGGATATCGACCTCGATGGGGAAGGAGTCCTCAAGTTCGATTCCTCGGTCGATTTCAACCTGGAAGCCAGATTCTCTCCCCAGGTCAGCAGAGACATGATTGCTTCGACGCCTATGCTGAAGTTCAGAATGGGTCGGGACGGACGGTTGTCCTTCCCTCTCAAGATCAAGGGAACCATCATGAAGCCTGAAGTCGTCCTCGATATGAACAAGGTGCTTAAAGAATCGACGAAGGAAGAGCTCATGAAAAGCATCAAAGAGTTCTTCAGAAAAAGATAATCTGATAGATTCTCCAGCTAAAAGCATACCAAGATAAGAGATGAAGCAAGAGCATATTCATCTTATTGGAATAGGAGGGACCGGCATGGCGGCGCTTGCCGGACTTCTGAAGGAAAGCGGCGTCCGCGTGACTGGATCAGACGCGAAGCTCTATCCGCCTATGTCTACCATCCTCGAAGAGATGAGTGTTGAGGTGAAAAACGGCTTTCGCACAGAGAATCTGAAGCCCCATCCGGACATGGCGGTGATCGGAAACATAGTCAAAAGGGGAAACGAAGAGGCGGAATATGTACTGGACAACAGGATCGAGTACCGATCCATGCCTGAATTGATCAAGGAGAGATTCCTCAGGGGGAAACATTCTGTTGTTGTTGCCGGCACGCATGGGAAGACGACGACAGCATCTCTCCTGGCATGGATATTCCATCGCGCTGGTCGGGATGCCGGTTTCTTGGTGGGCGGAATTCCAAAGAATTTCATGAAGAACTATCACTTCGGCAGTGGCGACCATTTCATTGTCGAAGGTGATGAATATGAAACCGCCTTTTTCGATAAAGGGCCGAAATTCATGCATTACATGCCCCACACGCTCGTGCTCGGAAGCATCGAGTACGACCATGCAGATATCTTTAAGAGCCTGGATGAGATCCTCCTGCAGTTCAAGAGGCTTGTCAACATCGTACCACGGAGTGGTCGGATCGTCTGCTGCTGGGAAAGCAAGAATATCAGGGAAGTCGTCCACAACAGCTTCTCACGAGTCGAGTCATTCGGTTTCGGTCCTGATCCCTTCTGGAGGATATCCTCGATGGAGACGACCTCCTCCAAGGATAGGAAGAACGCTTCGGAGAGAGGTTCTCAGTGGACTGAGTTTGATCTTTACAGGGAAAGCAGGTTCCTCAAGAGATTTCGGATAAACATTCCAGGAAGGTTCAATGTCCTGAATGCAACCGCCGCCATAGCGGCTTCTCTTGGTAATTCCATCGACCTCGATACCGTCTCAGAAGCTCTGGAATCTTTCGAAGGGACAAAACGCCGCTTTGAGGTCATCGGCACATATCGCGATATCACCGTAATTGATGATTTTGCACATCATCCCACCGCCATCAGGGAGACCCTGCAGGCAGCGCGGGAGAGATACTCTTGCTCAAGGATCTGGGCTGTCTTCGAGCCAAGATCATGGTCCCTGAGAAGGAACGTTTTTGAGAACGACCTTGCCGCATCCTTCCTGATGGCTGATGAAATCATCATCGCTCCGGTCTATGGAGCAGAGCAGCTTCCCGCTTCAGAACGTCTGAATGTCGATAATGTTATTAAGGAACTCCGGCGCAATGGGAAGAGCGCCTGTACCATGAAGGAGGGTGTGGATGGAATAATAAAAAAACTTATCGAGGAGCTTGATGAGAGGGATGTTGTTATTATCATGTCAAATGGAAGCTTTGACAATCTTTATGGCAAGCTCCTCGATAAGTTATCGAGAACGTGATGACCCTTCAGTTACCTCCCTCTGGATTTCCTTCCTGAACTTTCTGAACGACCTGATGAACCTTTGCTATCTCCAGTAGAGGCTGGTTTACCTTCTTTCTTTTTTGGAGGAGCCTCCCTGACCTGCATTTTTCTCTGCGGTGGTTCTCTTGTCTCGATCTCTTTCGGTCTCGGCTCCTGGCTCATATCCTTGAGCATCTTTCTTAATCTATTGCTCTCCTCTATCTGTTTCCTCTGGAAACTCTGCTGCTCTCTGCTCTGCTGAGAGTACTCTTCCGGTCTTCGCCTCGGATAGCTCTTCACTTCCTGATCCTGGGTCATGTTTCCATCCGTATACCTGTTTTTGTCCGCTGTCCTGTATCGGTCCTGACTCGCATCCTTGTATTTGTACCTGTTTCTGTTCATCGCGGCATCGCCAGTATCTTTATCCTTGATACTGTTCTGAATCATGTCTTTCTGTTGATCGGTTTCCTGATCTTTCCGGTCAGTTCTTCCCTTGATCCAATCCTGTGTCTGACTTCTGGGGAAAGTTCTGGTCTGGTTAGATTCTTGTCCTCTTGTATCTGATTTCCCCCTATCCTCCGTTTCTGGTTTTCCTCTGTCAGGTATATCTGGCACCTTTCTCATAGTTGGCTTGCCAGCGTCGGTCCGAGGGGTTCTCTCTTTCATGTTGCCTATCGTTGTCGGTTTCATAGGGTGGAGCACGGCCTTCGATCGGATCTGTTCAATCCTCTTATTCTCCTTATCTTTGAAATTGGCGAGTGAAGCTGGAACTCTTTCTCTATTCTTCATGACTTCTCTTATGTTCTTGTGTTCGTTCGCATCCCTGAAGACGGCTTTCCGCGCTTCGGGGTCTCGGCTTAGTTCAGTTGGCCTTACTCTCGGTGCATTGCTTGTTACGACTGATGCTTTCAGATCCCTTTCGACGATTCCCCCTCTCACAACGGCATGCCTTACGTTTCTAACGACGACATCCTTGTACATAATGAAGTTCCATGTCCTGAAATCATAGAAGTCGAGGTAGAGATTGAAGCTGATGAAAGCGGGTCTGTCCCAGAAATCGAGCGGACACCATCCAAGATATGTCGAGCCGTAAGACCAGTAAACCCATGCCCCACTCCATACTCTGCCCGGGATCCAGATCCATCCATAGCCGCTTACCCATGTCCATCTACCATAGTGATACGGTGCCCAGCCCCAGGGTTCGTACGAAACCCATATGTAACCACGGGGTCCCCAGTACCAGTAACCGTCGTAGTAAGGTCTCCACCCCGCATAGACATTGTAGGGATACCAACAATAGCCATACGCGGGAAGGTAGACCCAGTTGCCATAGTAGGAAAGTTCAGAATAGTATCTTCTCACTTCGTAAGGGGTGTTCTCGTAGTATTCCTCGACTCTACTAGTGCTTGCGTAGAAATCATCCCTTTCGTCGTTCCATCTGTCAAAGGAATCCCCGTAGAAAGAGTTGAACGCTCTCGGATCGGCAGGGTCGGATTTGAAGGTGATGAAGGTCATCTTTCCGCTGCGGAGAAGAACCGAATCGTTTTCTCCAACCACCTCGGCTACGCCTCTATATGAAAAGACCTCGACCTTCCTTTCGCTATCCACATTGATGCGGAACGTTCCGTTTGTAAGGATGTAGATGGAAGCAAATGGCGTATCTATCTGGAAGTTCTTGTTCTTGTCATCCATGTTTTTCGCTTCCACGTAAATGCTACCATCATAAAGTTTCAGGATGTTGCTCTGCTCATACTGATTGTGCATGTCTGCAAGGGATTGAAATTCAAGGCGGGTCATGCCGTCCAGTCTGACGAAGGAGGAATCGGCGAGCTGAAGTTCTGCCCTCTGATCCCTTCCGGTCACGACCAAGTCGTCGGGAAAGATCGGAGAGTTAACTGTTCCCTCTTCGGAGATTTTCTCATCGGCTCTTGTCAGAGTGATCCCGTTTTCTAAGTATCGTACTCTCCCATAATTTGCGACCTCTTCATCCTCGGCAAGGAGAGTTCCGGAAACAAAAACGATGCTGGCGGGGATCAATATGGCCAGCATCATTTTTTTTATCGTTATTTTCGGCGTTGCGCTTACCATGTCAACCTCCCGGCTGAAAGCCTTCAAAAGTGCCTGTTGATAAAGCAGATAACGTGCCATCCTTCTCAGGTTATTATCTTATTGATAAATAAATACTTGTATGCAATCTCTCGCTATTATCCTGGCTTTCCGTCTATCCACCCTATCATTTTGTCCCTTTCTCAGGA
The DNA here is from genome assembly GCA_040752675.1 of Acidobacteriota bacterium. Lineage (NCBI taxonomy): Bacteria > Pseudomonadati > Acidobacteriota > Acidobacteriota bacterium. Next base: position 172 of record JBFMGF010000046.1, on the reverse strand, counting down.
CATAATGTTCAACAGATATTGGTTAACATTAAAATAAGGCGTATATAATAATAATGTCATGGCTATAAATGCAATTAATGAATCTCAACAGCTTTCTGGAGAGGGCTTTTTGAAAAAGGGATGCCATATTTTGAAAATCCAGTATGGATGCAGGGTGCTCGTGCTCTTCATC
>JBFMGF010000045.1 GCA_040752675.1 Acidobacteriota bacterium | reverse complement strand
AAGATATATTTTAAAATTATCTCAAATATATTGGCACCAGGTTTTGGTGAGGGATGAGAGAAGAACTCAATAAAATCAAGGGTTCTAGAGTGATGAGAGCTCCCAAACTGTAGAAGATGAATTTAAGGCTTTAAAAGAATCTTTCTTTGAATGAACGAGTTCATATAAAATTTATCGAGATGTTTATTGACCATGCCAAGATCTACGTGAAGGGGGGAAGAGGCGGAAACGGATGCATCAGTTTCAGGAAGGAGAAGTATGTACCGAGAGGAGGTCCTGACGGCGGGAACGGCGGGAACGGCGGGTCGGTCATCCTGGAAGCCTCAAAATCTGTATCGAACTTGAACGCCTTCCGGTTCCATCAGCACTTCAAGGCGGAGAGGGGACGCCATGGCAAGGGCAAAAGGATGGATGGAAGCAGCGGGGAGGATCTGATCGTGATGCTTCCTCCTGGAACTCAGGTCTATGATGCGGATAAAATTTCTCTTCTCGCCGATCTTCAAGAAGAGGGGGACCGATTCATTGCTGCAAAGGGTGGAAGAGGAGGAAAGGGAAATGCCTCCTTCGCCACTTCCACAAACAGAGCGCCTAAATATGCTGAATCCGGGAGAGAAGGGGAGGAGTTCTATCTGATACTCGAGCTCAAACTCATTGCCGATGTCGGACTCATCGGATACCCCAACGTGGGGAAGAGCACTCTAATCTCGAAGATCTCCTCAGCGCACCCGAAGATTGCCGATTATCCCTTTACGACATTGACTCCTCATCTCGGGGTCGTAAGCGTGGGCAGCCATGGATACTACGACTCATTCGTGGTGGCTGATATCCCGGGTCTCATCGAGGGAGCTCACGAGGGGCATGGGCTCGGAGACAGGTTCCTGCAGCACGTGGAGAGAACGAGGCTCCTACTGCATATGGTCGACATGTCAGACCTGCCCGACAGGGAACCTGTCAAGGATGTCAGGATCATCAACAGGGAGCTCAGAAAATACAGCCCATCCCTGAGGCGGAAACCTCAGATCATCGTAGCCTCAAAGATAGACGTCCTCCAGAACAAGGATAAGATGAATAGGCTCAAGAAGTATTGCAGCGAAAAGAAGCTCGATCTCATCCCGATTTCTTCCATCACTGGGGAAGGACTTAACACCCTCCTCAAAACAACGCTCAAGCGCTTGAAGGAAATTTAGGCAGGATGTTTGGGCTTGCTTAAAAAATGCCAAGAAAGTAAAATTTAAAGCCATAGAGGGAGCTGGGTATTGAGAATAGGGATACTGGGTGGCACGTTCGACCCTATCCACAATGGACACTTAACGCTCTGCGAAAAAATCTGCCAAAATTTCTCACTCGATAAGATCTATTTCATCCCCTGCAACGAACCCCCGCACAAGACGAGAAAGGACATCTCGCATCCCTATCATCGCTACTCCATGGTCGTCCTTGCGACTGCGAGTCATGACAGGTTCTTCCCCTCCTTTTACGAGATAGAAAAAGGAAACAAATCCTACACGATAGATACGCTAACCTACTTCCAGAAGGCAGCGGGGGAGGAGAATGAGGTCATCTTCATCATCGGCCTGGATTCCCTCATCGAAATAGAGACCTGGAAAGACTATGAGAAGATACTCGAGGGATGGAACATGATTGTCATCAACAGGAGCGGCTATACAATCTCCGAAGCGAAGAGAAAATTACCAAACTGGATCGCCGAGAAGATCGAGATCGTCCCTGGGAAGTATTCGCCTGCTGAAGCAGCGTTCTCGACAGCCCTGACGTCATCGGACACGGAGCCCTTGAAGCACCAGCCGCTGACCTCCCAATTGGCACCGAAGAAGATCCTCTTTGCAAGAGTGGATCCGGTGAATATCTCATCGAGCATCATAAGAGAGAAAGTTCGCAAGAACGAGGAGATCCACGGGCTCGTGCCAGACCATGTGAAAATGTACATCAAGAAATTCAACCTCTATCGATAGGAGGATATTAAAGCTGAAAAAAGAACTAAGATTGGCCGTTGATGCTGCCAGGGAGAAGATGGCGTTTGATATCATCGTCCTCAATCTGAAGAACATCTGTAACTTCACAGATTATTTCCTCATCTGCCACGGGACCTCAACCAGGCAGGTCCAGGCCATCTCCGATTCAATCGATGAGAAACTCTCCAGAAACGATTTCCATTGTAATCACATCGAAGGGAAGAACCTGGGGCACTGGATTCTTATGGATTATATCGACTTCGTCGTTCACATCTTCATGAAGGAACATCGGGAGTTCTACGGCCTCGAGCGGCTCTGGGGAGATGCAAAGAGGGTCCCCCTTCCACCGGAGAAGCTGGAAAAGGGCAGACATGAAAAATTGGAGAAGATCAAGATAGAGAAGAGGGAAAGAGCCGAAGCCGAAAAAGCCGAGAGAGTCAGGATCAGGAAAGTAGAGAAGACAAGGCCAGCGAGAGCGAGGAAAGGTCAAGCAGCTAAATGAAATCTTTGGATATTCTTGCTGCCAATCTCAAGATGCTGGAGGGCATTTTCCGTTGATGCATCCAGAGATCATCACGGCCAATTCAAAGATGCAGGAAATCCTCCGCATTGCGGAAAAGGCGGCTGCGAGCACCACGACCATTCTAATAACAGGAGAAAGTGGGACCGGTAAGAACCTCCTCGCAGGGTACATCCATTATAGAAGTGATAGAAGCTCAAAACCTTTTGCTGAAATCGCATGCGCCAACATCCCGGCGGACCTCATCGAAAGCGAGCTCTTCGGCTATGAGAAAGGAGCCTTCACAGGAGCGACCCAGACGAAGCCCGGGCGGTTCGAATTTGCTGATGGAGGAACGGTCCTGATCGATGAGATCGCTGAACTTCCTCTTGGGCTTCAGGGGAAGCTTCTCCGCTTCCTACAGGACAGGTCTTTTGAAAGGCTCGGTGGAAGCAGGACGATCAAGGTTGATGTTCGGATAATCGCCACGACAAACGCCAATCTACCATCGCTCATCGAGAGGAACCTATTCCGGGAGGACCTCTATTACAGGATCAATGTGCTGACTTTGCATGTCCCGCCGCTGAGAGAACGCCGGGAAGATATTTCCCTTCTATGCTCTTATTTTCTGAAGCAGGCAAGAGAAAAGAACAACAAACCAGACCTGAAGCTTTCACAAGAAGCGAAGAGGATACTCGAGCTCTATTACTGGCCAGGAAACATCCGGGAATTCAGGAACATCATAGAAAACGCCGCTCTTCTATGCGATGGAAACAGGATCGATGCGGATGATCTTCATGACTTTCCGATCGACTTTTCCATGAGTGATCCGGAGAACCTGAAGCGCCTTGCCAAAAACAAGCTCAATCTCGAGGAGATTGAGAAGCTGTACATTCAGGAGATCCTGAGGCTGACGGACGGGAACAAGACCAAGGCCGCCAGGATTCTCGGCATCAACCGCAAAACCCTCCTCGAAAAACGCAAGAAATACAATCTCCTGGAGCCCGATCCCTAACATAATAATCTGAAATAGAATTACCGAAAGCTGTCGAAAAGAAGCTTTTAGCTGCGACCGCGTGCACTTGCCCTGCTACTCCGCATTGACGCGTGGGGTCAAGTCAAGGTTTGTCTTGCTCCACAGCACGCAAGCGACGTGCAGCGTTAGACACACAATCTAGATTCTTGACAAAGCTGTATAATGTAAATACATTGTAAATATGAAAGAGATATCCTTTGAATGGAATGACAAGAAGAATGTATTGAATAGAAAGAAGCATGGGATCTCATTTGAGGAAGCCCAGACAGTATTTGCAGATGAGCAAGCATTACTGATCCACGATCCAGATCATCTTCACGAGGAAGATCGTTTCATACTATTAGGCTTAAGTTCAAAGCTCAGAATTTTGATTGTCAGTCATTGCTATCGCAAAAAGGATGAAAAGATAAGAATCATTTCTGCTCGAAAAGCGAAGCTCTTGGAGCAGAAAGGGTATTGGGATAGGTGGTTAAGATGAGAAAAGAATATGATTTTTCAAAGGCAAGAAAGAATCCATATGCTGGTCTTCTCAAGAGGCAGGTTACAATCCGACTTGATGAAGAAACGGTGAAGTATTTCAAAAAGCTTTCAAAAGAGGCTGGAGTGCCATATCAGACCTTAATCAATCTTTATTTGCGTGATTGTGCTGCATCAGGACGGAAGCTTTCTTTGCAGTGGAAAACAGCTTAATGCCAGGTCAGCGCCATCGTTAGACCGCCTGATTGAGAGGGTCCTCGAAATTCGCCCGTTCCTGAAGAAGCCACGATGGCAATACATGAGATGATGAAGAACTGGATTCTTGATACAATCGCATCGTACCGCGATGAAATGCTCGATTTCACCGAGGCACTGGTGGCCATACCTACAGAGAATCCTCCAGGCACATCGTACCTGAAGTGTGTTGATGTCATCGCGAGCAGACTGCGGAAGATTGGATTGGACTCCACTGTACTTGAGGTGCCTGACGCTGCAAGGCCAGTCCTGGTAACCTCACATCACAACAGAAAATCTGATCCTCGCTATTGCCTCCTGAGTTTCTATGGACAGGGTCAAAGAACGCTCTACTTCCACGGCCACTATGATGTCGTGCCTGCATCGAGCCAGGCTCAGTTCCGTCCATATGTTAAGGGTGGCCACCTCTTCGGTCGCGGTTCGTCGGATATGAAGAGCGGTCTTGCAGCCATGATCTATGCCGTCAGAGCCATAAAAGAGAGTGGTATTGAGCTGAACGGCAGGATCGGCCTAACAATAGTGCCGGATGAGGAGACCGGCGGTACAGGTGGATCGCAGTATCTTGCCGACATAGGCTTGCTCGGGAAGGACGGCATCGGAATGCTCACACCGGAACCGACAAGCGGTGTGATCTGGAACGCAAATCGCGGCGCTCTTTCGCTACGTGTAACGGTGAAGGGCAAGCCTGCCCACGTTGGCCTACACTATCAGGGCATCAATGCATTTGAACGGATGCTCGTCGTGGCCAATGCATTGCTTGAACTAAAGGCCGAGGTAGAATCCAGAAGCACTAACTTTAAAATTGAGCCGGAAGCGGCCAGACGTTCTATTCTGTTGATGGGTGGACGATGTGAAGGTGGCACAAACTTCAATCTCGTCCCGGCCGAGTGCTCGTTCACGGTGGATCGACGGATTAATCCCGAAGAAGACTTAGAGACAGAAAAACAGAAACTATTCATGCTCTTTGACAGGCTGAGACAGGATGGAATGGATCTTGAAGTTGAAATTCTCCAGGAAGGGGGATCTGCAGGCTTTTCAGAGGATGATCCTGTAGCACAGGCGTTGGCGGAATGCGTGGAGGCGATCACTGGCAAGTCGCCATCATTCGAAATGTGCCCTGGACTCCTAGAGATTCGCTTCTACGCCGAGCGGGGCATTCCGGCCTTCGCTTACGGACCAGGGCTCTTGTCGGTCTCGCACGGCCCCAATGAGTTCGTCGAGCTCGATGACATCTATACCTGTACAACGATTTATGCGCTCACAGCCACCCGATTGCTGGCACTGTAATAATCTCTTGCAAGACATGAAGAAGGCGGCCTAACCCTTATAATGTCCCTTTGTCAAGAGGTAAACTTATCCTGAAAGAGCATTTTTTCTCTGCCCTAAAATATGCGATGAGAGATTCCCTGTTTGTATTTTGGCTCAGCTTCACAATGTTGGTTTCGAAACGTGTCTTCACCAAACACTTACTACTAATGTGCCAGATGGCACATTAGTAATATTGCAATATGTGCCTCATTTGTGCTACATTTTCTGCGACAACATGGAGGCAAAAGATGAGCAAAACAGCAACGGTGCGGGCAAGAATTGAGCCGAAACTCAAAAAGCATGTGGAGGAAATATTCCGGCGCTTGGGTCTGAACTCAACGCAAGCAATCACCTTATTTTATAAACAGGTAGAACAGCGCAGTGGGCTCCCCTTTGATGTTGTGATTGCTAACAAGATAACCCAGCGAACTTTTGAGGATACAGATGCTGGCAAGAGCTTAGTGGTTTGTAAGAATGCTGATGATATGTTCAACAAGTTGGGAATCTAATGCTCATTCCAGTTTATACGAAGCAATTTGCGAAAGATATCAATCTAATCAAGAAACGGGGAAAGAATCTTGAAAAATTTAAGATCATTGCACGTACATTGCTTGAAGGCAAAGTTCTAGATCCAATCCATTGTGACCACAAACTTATCGGCAGCTATCAAGGAAGGCGTGAATGTCATATCGAATCAGACTGGCTGCTGATCTACAAAAAGGAACGGGATCGCATAATTTTTGAGCGTAGCGGCACACACTCTGATTTATTCAGATAATATGTTACTGCATAACTACCCGCTTAAGCTGGCAGCTGCGGCGTCATGCTGTCTGCAGTGCAAACATCGCGCCGCCTTGGCTGCAGCTTAACAATGCGAGAGAATGTTCAGGGAGTACTTTGCAAGCTGGAACGCCCACGATGTTGAAAAGATCGCTTCATTGCTCTTTGCCTCTGGAGACTTGCTGGCGTGTGAATGGGTTATGACCGGCACACTGAGCGGGAATAGTCAAGGGCTCCCAGCAACCGGAAAGAGCTTCTCGGTGCTGGGTAGTACAATAGCCGGAAAGGGAGCGACGATGCTTAAGCGACGAAGCGATATAGTCCACGAGTTTCATCCGCTGACGAGTGCTCGTTGGGCAGATTTTGAGATCCTATTCGGAGAGCGGGGTGCCTGCGGGGGCTGCTGGTGTATGTGGTGGCGGCTCAAGCGGTCTGAGTTCGAACGTCAGAAGGGACAAGCGAACAAGCAGAGCATGAGAAGCTTGGTCGCGTCCGGGGAGGTTCCCGGCATCTTGGCCTATGCCGAGGGAGAGCCCATCGGTTGGTGTGCCATAGCTCCACGGGAAAGTTATCCAGTGCTGGAGCGGTCGCGCGTGCTCAAGAGGATTGATGACGAGCCGGTATGGTCCGTAACCTGCTTGTTCGTCAAGAAGGAGCGGCGGAATAAGGGGGTCAGTGTGCGGCTCCTGCGGGCCGCTGTCGAGTACGTCAAAGAGCGCGGCGGCATGGTTGTTGAGGGCTATCCCGTCGAGCCTAAAACCGACAGAATGCCAGATGCTTTCGCCTGGACGGGCCTTGTCTCGGCCTTCAAGCAGGCGGGGTTCGTTGAATGTGCGCGCGGGTCTCAGACGCGACCCATCATGCGGTTTCGGATCAAGAAGCATGCATCTTCTGAACGCAAGGCAGCTTTATAGCCGAGGATTGGGATGGGTTGACCTTCACCTGCTTGCCTCTGCACTTATTTCTGGCTGTAGTTTCTGGACACTTGACAAAGCTTTGCATCGTATTGCAGCTCAGTTGAAAATAGCTCTATAGCATTCAAGCAGGATAACTACTCGATTCAGCTGCCATCTTCAGCGCCACGCCCCTTGCAACGCAAAGACCTCCCACCGCACCCACAGCTTAGCGATACGTTGAAGCTGATGGAGACCGATATTTGACTATGAAATATGCATAGGATATATTTACCCTGTATTTTTGGCTGCTGGGGCGCGACATGAAATTCAGAACATTTCTCTTCATTGCAATTGGTTTGATCATCATCTCTATCCTTGGAGTCACCTTCTACAGGAACTATGAAGTTCTGAACCAGAAGTTCTACATTGTCGAGGGGCTCGAGGCGCCTGTCTCCGTCATCATTCTTCTGGCGTTCATCATTGGAATCACCATCACACTTCTTGGTGGACTCTCCCGGGAATTGAAGGTTCTCTTCCGAAAATTCCGGAATTGGAGGGAAGAAAAGTTAATGGAGTCTCTTGAGGAAAAATATTTTGAAGGTCTCGGCGCCATCTCGGAAGGGAGATACGAAAAGGCCCTCACCCATTTCCAGGTCATCCTCGAGAGAGATCCGAAGAACTTCAACGCCTTCCTGAAGATCGGTGAGGTCCTATGCACAACGAGGCGATACAAGGAGGCTATCGAATATCACAAGAAAGCCCATGCCATCAGGGAAGAAGACACCAAGCCGCTTTACTGCCTCGCCGATGATTATGAGGCGATGGGGGACATGGAGCGTGCGAAGGAGCAGTTGAACAGAATCATCGGTCTGAAGCCCCGCCAGGCCATTTCTGCCTACAGAAAGCTCAGGCAGATCCACATGAAGGAGGGAAAGTGGGACGAGGCCCTCGATGCAAACACAAAAGTGGAGAAGTTGACGGAAGATTACGCGAGGAAAGATAACAAGGACGAGAGGATTGGTCTCGGAATCAGGTACCAGATCGCTCTGGAAGAGTTGAAGAAGGGAGAAGAGAAGGACGCCATCAGCACCCTGCGGAAGATCATCAAGTTCAATCCAAACTTCATCCCCGCCTACATCGCCCTCGGAGAGGCCTACAAAGCACTCGATGACGAACGCAGCGCCATTGAATCCTGGAATAAAGGTTTCGAAGTGACTAACTCTCCTATCTTCCTGCAGGTCCTCGAAGAGCACTTCCTTGATAAAGAAGAACCCTTCGAAGCAATAGAAGCCCTGAAGCATTGCATCTCGCACTCCAAGAAGGACATCATTCCGAAATTCTTCCTCGGAAAACTTTACTTCAGGCTTGAGATGCTGGACGATGCCCTCGCCGCACTTTCCTCGCTTAGGGACCGAATCTCCTACGCTCCGACCCTTCACTACCTGATCGGCAGGATTAATGAGAAGAGGAAGAATTTCCAGGAGTCGGTTGAAGAGTTCAAGAAGGTCATCAAGGAGACGGAGCTTGTCAAGCTCGAATACATCTGCCATGCCTGTCAGGAGAAGCACCCCGACTGGTACGACCGCTGCCCTAAGTGCGGAGAATGGAGCAGCATCGAGGTGAACTTCAAAGAGGACATCTCCCTGGAACAGCTTGGCTTGAGCTCGGCTCCCGTTTATTCATCATCGGATTAGCCTCCCACACTTGAGCAGCTTCTCTAACAAATGCGGTAGCATTGATGATATGTATCCTGTAGCGCTCATCGTCCTCGATGGCTGGGGATATAGAGAATCCAGGGAAGGGAACGCAGTTGCCAACTGCAATCCCGAGAATTTTAATGCCCTCTTCCAGAACTACCCACATACTTTTCTTGAGACTTCCGGTGAATCAGTCGGGCTCCCCGAAGGGCAGATCGGAAACTCCGAAGTTGGACACCTCTGCCTGGGGGCAGGCAGAGTTGTGAGGCAGGAACTAAGCCGGATCAATCACTCCATCAAGACAGGCGCATTCCAGAAGATCGATATTCTCAACAGAGTCATGGACGAGACGAAGGATGGCTCTCTTCATTTTCTGGGACTCCTCTCCAGTGGCGGAGTACACAGCCACATAGATCATCTTAAATCCCTCCTCAAGATGGCCTGCCGGAAGAATATGAAAAAGATTTTCGTGCATGCCTTCCTCGACGGGAGAGACACTCCTCCAAAGAGCGCCATCGAATATGTAAAAGAGATAGAATCTACGATTGCGCGGTTCGGATGCGGGAGGATCTCCACAATCATGGGTCGGTATTACGCCATGGACAGGGACAACAGATGGGACAGGGTGGAGAAAGCGCACAGGGCCATGACGGAAGGAGAGGGGTTCTGGTTCAGGAGTGCCGTCGAAGCTGTCGAGGCAGGATACTCCCGGGGTGAGACGGATGAATTCCTCAAGCCATCGGTCATCAAAGAGCATACCCCAGCCAGCCCCGCATCAAAGAGTGCTGCCGATGGCTTGATATCCGATGGAGACTCTCTCATCTTCTTCAATTTTCGCGCCGACAGGGCGAGAGAAATTACACGAGCCTTCACCGAGAAAGATTTCAAGCAGTTCCAGAGGAATAGATCTCCGCGGCTTTCGCACTATCTCTGCTTTACGATGTATGACAGGAAGTTCGACCTGCCCATCGTCTTTCCTACCGAGTTTCCCAGAAATACTTTCGGGGAGATCGTTTCCAATCTCAAGCTTCCCCAGTTGAGGATCGCCGAGACGGAGAAGTATGCTCATGTTACATTCTTCTTCAACGGTGGTAGGGAACTGGTCTTCGACCTGGAAGAGAGGATCCTGGTTCCCTCTCCCAGGGTGCCAACATACGACATGAAGCCTGAGATGAGCGCCATCGAGGTTACCGAAGAGGTCTTGAAGAGAACAAAAGAGGGAAAAGACAGAGTTATTATCTTGAACTACGCCAACGCGGATATGGTCGGACACACCGGGGTCTATGAGGCAGCCATGAAAGCCTGCAAGATCGTGGATGAATGTGTTGGAAGAGTCGTTAGGGATATACTGAGCAAAGGCGGAACCAGTTTCATCACGGCCGACCATGGAAATTCAGAACAGATGATCGATGAGTTGACATGCCAGCCTCACACAGCACACACACTGAATCCAGTCCCCGCCATCCTCGTCAGCGAAAAGCATAGAGGAAGAACTCTGAAAGGCCCGGGCATTCTCGCCGACGTTATCCCGACTCTTCTCGATATCATGGGGATCGAAAAGCCTCCCGAAATGGACGGAACCAGCCTCCTTCAGAAATAGTCCCAATTCAATTATAGCCTCCCTGAATCGATCGGATTGAGCCTTATATGAATAGCAAAATATTCTTCTCTGCCGTGAGACTGATCGAGGAATACTTCTTTGTTCCTGTCATGAGTTTCATCTTCCCGTCAGAGTGCCCTGTCTGCATGGAACCGCTCGGCGAGTACCATTCAAGAGGGATCTGCCTCGACTGCTGGATATCCATCAAAGTAATCCGTGAACCTGTCTGTATGAAATGCGGCATCCCAATGAAAAGCCCGCCTGATTTTATGCCGGCGGAAGATTCTGAATCCGGTGAGGCTGCATGGTGCGAAGAGTTAGAAAAGGTTCACAATAAAACCGCGAATCGCATCTGTGGAAGATGCCAGACGAAGAGATATCATTTTGACCGAGCCCTCTCCTTTGGAGAATACAGCGGTACCCTGAGAGAGATCATAAGGCTTTATAAATTTGGCAAGAAGAGGTATCTCTCCGTTCCGCTGGCTGAACTACTGCTCAAAGCTCTAAAGATGGAAATGAAAAGGAGAGAGAGCAGTCATTTCGATCTTATCATTGCCGTACCGCTCCATAGAAAGCGGGAAAGAGCGCGGGGTTTCAATCAGTCGTTTCTCATTGCCAGACATATCGGCAAAAAGAGCGGAGTCGATGTTGGAAAGCAGGTCATTCGGAGGATAAAGGATTCCATTCCCCAGAGCGAGCTTCCGGCAGATAAGAGAGAGAAGAACGTGATAGGGGTCTTTGAAACTAAAACTCTCTGGAAGATGAGAAGAAACTCCCGGAAAAAGATCTCCGGAAAGCGGATCCTGCTGATAGATGATATTTTCACGACGGGAGCCACGATATCCGAGTGCTCCCGCGTCCTGAAAAGAGCCGGAGCAAAAGAGGTCTTCGTTCTCACCATCGCTCATACACCCTGGAATTCAAATGATACAGGATCTGGAATTCTTGCCCATTAGCGCCACGGTCTCTACAACAACCCCATCTATATGGCTCGCCTTGGCCGCACAAAGTTTTTCTTGGCGACCAGGCCCGAACCGAACAGTTGATCGCCCGGATGGCTGCAGCTTACAGTGCAATAGGAATGATGCGATGAGGAAGTGATGTTAAAATGATCGTTCCTATAGATAGGCGCTTCAGAAGGCAGAGAGATGGAAACACTGGATAATAAGGGGATGGTTTATGCGGGACTTCTGCTGATGGTCTTAATCTGGGGATCTAACTTCATCGTCGCCAAATTTGCGCTGACATATTTTCATCCTATGACAATTGCGACAGTCAGGGTCCTCTTTTCATCGATGGCCTTCTTTATACTCGGAGTCTTCTCCCTTGGATTACTGGGATTCCGTAACAAGAAATCCGAAAAGATCCCCATATCAGATCATCTCCGAATCCTCCTCCTCGCTGTCTTTGGCGTCATTCTGAACCAGATTCTCTTCATCACTGGTCTGAGAAATACGACACCGGCACATGCTGCCCTGATGATCACCACCATTCCAATCTTCGTCTTCATGCTGGCGGGAAGGTTCCTGAAGGAAGGTCTTCTCAACATCAAAGGAGTAGGCATCATCGTTTCATTTGCCGGGGTCATGATCCTGACTAAGATCTGGGACGTCAATCTCCATAGCAGTTATCTCATCGGAGATTTCCTAACAATTCTGACCTCCTTCGTCTTTGCCCTCTATACGGTCCTTGGAAAGCCGATCGTAAACAGGTACAGTCCCCTGCGAATCACTTCATACGTCTATTTTTACGGCGCCTTGATGATGATCCCTTTTTACCCATTCTATCTGAGAGGTATCCACTATACTGAGATTCCGCTTTCAGGTTATATGGCTATGGGATATGTTGTCTTCCTGACAACCTTCCTCGCTTACATAATCTATTACTGGGCGCTCTCCAGGATTGACGCATCCAAGGTAGCGGCCATGTTGTACATGCAGCCTCTCATAGCAATGACGCTTTCATCTTTGCTGGGATTCGAGGCCTTCTCGATCAATCTTCTGATCGGAGGAGCGCTCATCATAGGCGGGGTCATCCTCACCGAGAGCGTCTGATATAATCCATCATTCGGTTCGTCATGCATTTCAATTGCTGCGGGGCTGATACTTACAATCATCGCTGCAGCCATGTTTTCTTTCTATTTTTTATATGCTTTCATGACACCCAGGAGAGCGACGAGCATCAAGAGTTCTGCCAGGACATACTTCAGGCTGAGCACCACCTGAAAGGGCTGGCAGAAATCGAAAACGTACTGGTCAGGAATGGCGGCAGCAATCAATGCGAAGATGGCAAGGACCCTCAGCCAGGCACCGCCGGGAGCTTCCTCCCATACAGGCATGAAGAGCATGAGAGCTGCCGGAAGAAGCCAGACAGTGTTCATAGTCCATGTCAGTGGACCGGCCAGCAGGATGACTACCAGGATAATCTGCCAGAATATCGGCTCGTTCAGACTCCCTCTGCTCCTCGGCCATTCCATTCGAAGCACTACGATGATAAATAAGATGACAAAGGTAAAAAGCGATCCTGTGCTCTGCGATAGGCGGAATAATGGCGCCAAGATACGCACCAGGCTTGCGTTCTGCTCGAAGAAGAAAGACTCCGTGGAATAGGTCGAACCATCCTTTGTCGTCTGGTGGTCCTGAAGCATGGAAAGCTCACTGGTAAAAGTGAGTTCAGGAGCAGATCACCGGGAGTGCCCCTCTCACCATAGAGGGCTATCCTCGGAAACTCCTTCAGAAGGTAATCGTAAAAAAGCGACCCATTGAGAACTATCGAAAGGGAAATAAGGAACATAGCTCCCAGGATGTACCCGCCCAGCATTTTCCAGTGCTTCCTGATCAGCAGGAAGAAAACGGCATAGATGGAGTGGAGCTTGAATAGAGTCGTTAACGCCAGAATGCCTCCGGCTCTCCATTCGCGACCTGACATCAAGTTCCTGATTGTCATCAAGATGAGAAACAGCGTGAGCATGTCGATCTGTCCGCGTTCCAGGTGCGTCAGCAATGGATAGAAGAATGCAACGAATATGATTATTGCCGGGATCATCCAGTGGGGCACAAAGTTTCCACTTTTTTCATCTGCTGATTCCTCCTTTCGAGATGTATATCTCGTGTCGGCTCGTCCCGCGGTTGTGATTATCTTTACAACAAGCATCATCGAGCCGGCCAGAAGCACCACTGTCGCAGCAGCCCACAGATACTTCACAAGACGGTAAGGAAGCAGTGCAACTGGCTGGAAGAAGGTTGCTACAAGCGGCGGATAAAGGAATCGGCTGTGGCGGAAGATGTCAATCCCATCCCAGACCGGTGGATTATGGCTGAGATGATTTCTGTACGGGTCCAGTCCATGATTCAGCGATTCTCCAGCCGTGTAGAAAGCGGACAAATCCTGTTGGAGACTGCTATGGCAGAACTCTGCGGAAAGAGTTAGGAGTCGCAGGACGGCGATAAGAGCAATAAGCCAGAGAATGACCACCCCGACCTTTTTAAGGGTCTTTTCAGAAATAAGCTTTTTCCGCTGGTCCATAGGCTATTATGAAGGGATCCATAACTGCGCCGAATAATTTCTCCTCGAGTCAGGGCAAAAACGGTTCTCGCATCAATTCTATGAAAGACCAAATTGTAGCCCGAATTGATAATTTCCCTCAACATAAAAAGTCCGATCGTTTGACAAGAATGCCAATAGAAAATATACTTTTTAATATTTTTAAAGAAGGAATTTAGCATGATGAAAGAAAGAAAATTAGCGTGGACCTCTTTCTCGTTGATCATCCTTGCCCTGGTTGCCTTTCCGTCTTCCTGCTTTTGCTCTATCGCCATGGCACAGAGCGAGGAGGAAAAGAGTGCAGCTCCCTCTCAGGAAACGGAGAAGAAAGAAGAGGCGAAACAAATCCGTGCTTTCCTCAATATCAACAGGATCTATTACTATGAAGGGGACCCCGTTGAAGTGGAAATCACGCTGGCCAATGACTCAACAGAGACACTGGGCAATCCCGTTTCGGCCCCCTTTTCAAAATGGTACGTCTTGAAAGATGAAAAGGGGAACGAGATAAAAGCAGAAACAACACCGGAAGAGGCCGGCGAACAGCATCCCGCCACCCTGAAACCACACTTTTTCTACGGCATCATGCTCGATCTGACAAAGAACTTCCCCGCTCTGAAAAAGCCGGGAAGATACACGCTGGTCTGGAAAGATGGAGACATGATATCCAACGAACTCAACATAAGCGTCATCAAGCGGTACAATCCCGAAAAGGATTACTATGCTATCGTCGAAACGGAGCACGGGAACTTCAGGCTCGATTTCTTCAAAGACGATGCGCCGCTTGCCGTAAAGGCTTTCATCGATTTTGCGAATGCCGGTTTTTATGATAGACAGATCTTCTACCAGACCAAACCGGCTGATTATGTTATGGCCGGAGACCCGATGGGCGATGGTTCAGGCACGTCCGGACTGCCGTTTCCTGCAGAATCCAACACAATTCCGATCGTTACGGGAACGGTCATGATGATCCAGTATCTGGCCGCTCCGCCGAGGAATGATGGGAAATTCCTCATCACACTGAAGCCGCGCCCTGAAAAGACCGGATTCTTTACCGTCTTTGCTCAGGTCACGGACGGACTTGAGGCAGTAAAGAAGATCTCGGTTGTTCCGACAACCGAGCTTGTCCAGGAACCCTTCTTCAAACCTTTGAAGGATGTTGTCATCAAGAAGATTACGATCTTCGAGAAGGAGAAGGAGAAGGAGAAGGAGAAGGAGAAGGAGAAGGAGAAGGAAGAGT
This sequence comes from Acidobacteriota bacterium, assembly GCA_040752675.1. Classification (NCBI taxonomy): domain Bacteria; kingdom Pseudomonadati; phylum Acidobacteriota; species Acidobacteriota bacterium. The sequence continues at coordinate 205 of JBFMGF010000045.1, read as the reverse complement.
AAGTAATAGCTTCCCTTTCCCGAGTCGGGTACTTCAATCCCCTATCTTGACGTCGTCACACCCAGTTTCCGACAGAGTTTCTCAATAAGACAGGCGCTGCAGAGCGGCGAAATAGGCTTGCATATCTCCTGGCCGTGCCTTACTAAAACATTGTTGAAGGGGATCCAGTATTGCATTGGCAGGATCTTCCTCAAGGCAGATTCCG
>JBFMGF010000044.1 GCA_040752675.1 Acidobacteriota bacterium | reverse complement strand
TGTCAAGATATATTTTAAAATTATCTCAAATATATTGGCACCAGGTTTTGGTGAGGGATGAGAGAAGAACTCAATAAAATCAAGGGTTCTAGAGTGATGAGAGCTCCCAAACTGTAGAAGATGAATCTCAGAGGAGACGAAGAAGCTCGGGAGTCTTATCTCTGATGTCATCGACGCCTCCAAGATGGCAGCAGGGACACTCACCTTCAAAATGGAAGAAGGAGACCCTCATGCACCGGTCTCGCAGGCGATCGAATCGATGAGACCACTCTTTGAAAAAAAGGGACTCAAGCTGGCTTTCGAAAGGAGCGTTGAAAAGAGGACCGCCTACTTCGACACGAGGAGGGTAGAACAGGTCGTCAGCAACCTTCTGAACAATGCCCTTAAATACACGCCAAAAGGAGGAAAGGTTTCCGTCGCCATGTCTGATGTTGATTACAGCGGCGGGCAAGAGTATATCAAAATATCGGTCTCGGACAACGGTTCTGGGATCCCACCCGGCCTCAGGGATAAGATCTTCGACCGCTTCAAGCTGATGGGGAGCCAGGAGATCAGAGAGGCGGACGGGCTCGGCCTCGGGCTACCCCTTTCCAAATTTATCGTGGAGAATCTCGGCGGGAAGATCTGGGCAGAAAGCGAGGAAGGAAAGGGGACGACCTTCCATTTCACTATCCCGTGTTTTAGAAAGGAAGCTCTTGAAAGCTAAATTTTTTTTCATAGCCTATTGACTTTTTTCTGTAAAACATGTTTTAATTCATGCAAAATTAATGCGTTCATCCTTAATGAAGGAGGTTAGTATGAAAAGATTAATGTCCGTAAAAAAATTTTTTGCTTTCATGGTCATTCTTTCGTTTATTTTCATGGTGGCAAGCCCCGGATTTTCGCGTCAACAGACGGGCTCCAGAGTCAGCGGTAAGATACTGTCATCGGATAAGACCACGCCGGTGGCCGGCGCAATCGTCAAAGCGGCCGAAATCGAAAGCAAGAAAGTTTACGAAAGCCAGCCCACGACAGAAAGCGGCTCCTATGAGATATCAGGTCTCCCGAAAGGAACTTACGATATCGCTGTTCAGGCAGAAAAAGGACTTTATGCCGTTAATAAGCTGCTGGATGTCGGCATGAATGAATCCCTCTCCCTTTCTCTTGCCCTCAACGAAAACGCTGAGAACCCCGGTATGGCGAAAGGAGAGAACACCAAGGAAGCAAAGGCAAAACCGGCAAAAACGGGATTCTGGAATAATCCTTTGACGGCGACATTGACTCTCGTGGGGATCGCGATCGTCGTCGGCCTGGCTATTGACGAACTGACTGATGAGGAAGAAGAAAAGCCGATGAGCCCCTGGCAGTGATTCTCCTTTTCACACCGCTTGAAATCTGAAGCTTAGTGATCCCTTAATTCATTTGATGCAAATAAATTCAACTAATAAATTCTTTCTCCTGCAAGTAGTTTTATCTGTTCTTTGCCTGCTTGTTTCCTTCCCATGCCGATCTCAGGAGGAGAGATTTAACCCGGAGATCAACAGACATTTGAGATGGGGTCCCTTGAGGCTTCGCCCCTTCTTTACCATTCAGGATACGGGATACGACAGCAATATTTACAGAAGACGGACCGACGTAAAGAGCGATTTCACTTCGACCTTTTCTCCGGGATTCGACCTCTTCACCTACCTGGGAAGCAGAGGAAAGATCCTTCTGAAGGAACAGGTCGATGTCGTTCTCTTCGCAAAAGAAGATTCCCTGAATCACATCAACAGCAGGAACATGGCTGAACTGGACCTTTACATGACCAGGTTCTTCTTCAGGACGCAGGGAGCGTTGAACTATATCAAGGAGCGGCCCAACAACGAGATCGACATCAGAACACGCAGCTCGAATGGCAGCCTTTCCTTCTCTTCCACCTACAGACATTCCTCGAGGACGAGCGCCTCGCTGACTGTTACCAGAGCATCGATCAGATACAAAAGCGACGACGAATACTTCGGTTCGACGCTGAGTGCATCCCTCGACAGGAATGAAGATTCCCTCTCGTTAGGCTTTTCGCAGAAAATGCTCTCGAAGACGACGATCACCCTGGAAGGCGAGGAGATCCGGCACGATTTCCTCAACGATTCCCTGCAGAGGGACATGAGAGGCAAATATTACAAACTGGGATTCAAGTTCGATCCGAGCGCTTTCCTCAACGGGAATTTCAGGATCGGCTACGCCTCGCTCCTCCCCGAGCATAAGGATCTCAACAGTTACAGGGGACCGGTTGGCGATGCTTCCCTCTCCTTTCGCATCATGGAACCGACAAGGATCTCCCTGAGCTACAGCAAAGGAGCCGTCTTCTCTATCTTCGGACGGAACCTCTATTCCATTCAAAACAGTTATGGCGTGACGATCTTCCAGCACATCACGAAACGATTCGGGATGGAACTGGGAGGGACACTCTTCAAGAGCAGGTATTCCCTGCCGGAGTATCTGCCGCTGGAGCAGGGCGGGTCCATCTACGCCATCCGCATGGATGAGGTCAAAACCGGTTTTGCCGGCGTGAAATTCAGGATCAACGAACAATACAATGTAGGGCTGAGAGCCATGAAATGGAAGAGAGCCTCCAATGTGTACACAGAAAATGTCGAGCAGATTATGATCGGGAGCACTTTCGCTTTCCGCTTTTAAAAATATTCCCTGCTAGAGGAATTTTAGGCTTATAATAATGGAAATTTATCCCTGAGGAACTTGTAAAGATATGATCTATACAAAAAGGTTCTTAAAGACAGCCCCGTTCATGATCTTTCTCTTCATAGCAACTTCAAAACCTGCCTTCTGTGCCGGGATCCTGAAAGGGATCGAACTATCCGGAGAAAAAACACAGCGGAAGATCGATCTGTTTATCGAGGGATCCTACTATTACAAGTACTTTGAACTGAATGATCCACCCCGAGTCATCGTGGACCTCTACGATGTGAGAATCGAAAATTCCCACAGAAAAGATATCGGATCTTCATTCCTCGCCGGAATCAGAGCAGAACAGTTCCAGAACCAACCGCAAAGTATAGCACGCGTCATCTTCGATCTCACGGCCAGGACGCCTTACCGGGTGACATACAGAGCAGGAAACCTCTGCATCACGTTTTCCAACAGCTATGTCAAACTGGCTACCCCCATACCTGACTTTGCCGGAGTGAAGACGGAAGGGACGGAAGAGCCGCAGGGCAATGATCCCAGACTCGCTGAAACGATATCGAACCCCCAAGCCAGCAGACCGATTGCTACAGAGAACAGAGAGATGAAGAGTCCTGATCCGGGACCCATCCTAGAAGCTCACAAAGCGCAACAACCACCCGAGCTTTCCCTGTTTGAAGAAGGAGATTACAGGATCGGAAGTGAAGATCTCCTCGAGATCAAGGTCTTTGATATACCACAGTTCGACCATACCGTCAGGGTCTCGGAGAATGGAACGATCTCTCTTCCGCTCATCGGAATGATCCCATGCCGGGACCTCACAAAAGGCCGGCTCGAGAACAGGATCGCCGAGCTACTCTCGAAGTTCGTCCACAATCCGCAGGTAAACATATTCATCAGGGAGGCCGAGAGCAAGAAGATCTCCGTGAGTGGTGCCGTCAAGAAACCCGGCATCTATGAAATGCTCTCGAGACAGAGGATCCTCGACATGGTCTCCAAGGCGGGAGGATTCACCGACGAAGTGGGCAAGGAGCTTTACATTTACAGGAATGATGATGAGGGAAACAGGATGAGGATCCCAATTGATGTCGAGAAACTGCTGTATTTTGGCGAGCCGGAACTCAACATAGAGATCAAGCCGGGTGATGTCATCTTCGTCCCCCTCGAGATGTTCCTGAAGATCTATGTTAACGGAGCGGTGAAGACTCCTGGAAGTTTCGATATCAAGCGATCCGAATCCACCACGGTCCTTCAAGCCATCACGATAGCCGGGGGGAGCACCGATCGGGCCGCCGAACATAGGACGCAGATCTTAAGGAGACTGCCTGGAGGGAAAAGTGAGATCATAGGTGTCAACCTGAAAAAGGTCAAGAAGGGAAAGGCCGAAGACATATTCCTGAAACATGGGGACATCGTCTATGTCCCCGAAGCTTTCTTCTGACCCTTTTCCCTCAGGGAAGCCTGATGCCGATTATTGAGGAGCTTTAATGGAAGATAATCAAGAAAGATTTGAGGAAAAGGAGATCAATCTTTTCGATTACTGGAATATCATTTACAAGCATCGCTATGTGGTCTTGATCACGCTTCTTGTCCTCGTGACGACCATCACTCTTTGGACATTCATGATACCTCCCACATACAAAGCCACGGCACAGGTCCAGATCGAGAGGGATATTCCCAATGTCCTTCCCTTCAAGGAAGTCCTTTCCATGGCCCCTTCCTATGATGACTTTTATCAGACTCAGTACAAGTTAATCCAGAGCCGAACCATAGCCAGGAAGGTTATAGATGAACTCGACCTGCAGGAGAACGAGCAATTCACGGGCAAGAAAGGCTTCAGCCTGATGGGTTTCCTGAAGGGTCTTTTCTCTTCCGGCAAAGATAATGACGCTGATGATGAACCGGATGACAGCGGCATCGTGAACGCTTTCCTGGGAGGCCTGATGGTCGAGCCGATCAGGAACAGCCGACTCGTCAACATCAGTTACATCTCCCATTCTCCGGAACTTGCCGCCAGGATCGCCAACACCGTCGCAGAGAAGTACATCGCCTTCAATACCGAGAGCAAGTACCGGACAACGACCATGGCATCGGATTCCCTCGAAAAAGAGATCCATTCACTCCGCACAGAGATCGCCAGCCTGGAGAGCACCATGCAGCAATTCGCCCGAGAGCACAACCTCTATGTCTTTGAAGGAGAGAACCAGAACCTGATGCAGAAGAGCATGTCCCAGATCATGCAGAAGGCATCGGAAGCAACCATCCAGAGGATTGAGAGAGAGAACATCTACAAGAGCATTCAAAGTTCCCCCGCGGATGCCCTCCCCGAAATAATGAACAGCCGCCTGATCCAGGACCTGAAAGCTGACATCTCACGCCTGGAACAGGAATACCAGGAAAAATCCAAAAAATTCAAGGAAGAGTGGCCTCAGATGGCTCAGCTCCGGGAAAAAATATCCGCAGCGAAGGATTTGATGGAACAGGAGAGGACTCATGTCTATAAAAGCGCGCTCAGCGCCGCCAAAAGGGAATACCTGGAAGCCCTGCAGGTCGAAGAAAGCTTAAAGAAAGAACTGGACGAATTGAGCAAAGATACCCAGAATCTGCTGGCAGATCACATCAAGTACAGCACCATGAGTGCGGATCTCCAGACCAAGAAGAAGAATCTGGAAGACCTGCTCAAGAGGAGCGGCGAAACTGGAATATCGGCCAGCCTAGAAAGCTCCATGATTGGCAACATCTGGATCGTGGACAGGGCCGAGACTCCTCACAGTATCTATAAGCCCAAGAAAAGGTCAAATATAGCGCTCAGCCTCATTGTGGGTCTGTTGCTCGGCATCGGCCTGGCCTTCTTCTTCGAATATCTTGATAACACATTGAAGACCATTGAGGATGTCGAAAAGTACGTCAAGATATCCGTCCTAGGGATCATTCCCAAGGAAGCATCGTCCGTTCAGCAAAAGACTCAGGAAGCTGAATCAAGGCTCGACAAGGAAATTGATCTGGTCTGCTTCCATGAGCCTAAATCAAAGACGGCAGAGGCGTTTAAGGAGTTGAGGACATCCATATTGCTCTCCTCACCGGATAGCCCGCCGAAGACTTATCTCATCACCAGCAATCAGCCCAAGGAGGGGAAAACCTTTGTTTCACTGAATCTGGCAGTGACATTCACGCAGATAGGCAAGAGGATCCTTCTCATCGATACCGACCTGCGAAAGCCAAGGATCCATAAGATTCTCGGTCTGAAGAACACAATGGGAATCTCTAACTACCTGAGTGGTAATGCCGCCTTCAACGAGATCTTTCAGGATAGCCCCATTCCCAATCTTTCCATCATTACCAGCGGGCCGATTCCGCCCAACCCCTCGGAGCTGATCGACTCCAAGAATTTCAGCAGTCTCCTCGATTACCTGAAGGGGCATGATGAGTTCGACCATATCATCTTCGACTCACCGCCGGTCCTCTCCGTTACCGACCCAACGATCCTCTCCTCGAAGGTCGATGCCGTCATCCTCGTCATCCATGGAGCAAAAACCCCAAGAGATGCCGCCATCCGGGGCAAGGAAAAGCTGTCGCTTGTGAACGCCAAGATCATAGGCTGCACCATCAACAATGTGGATATCTACCAGAGCTCGTATCCTTATTATAAATACTATTATTACCACTACTATCATGATGAGGATTCCGAGCAAAAAGTCCTGGAAATGAAAAAGAAGAACAGGAAAGTCTTTAAAACCTGAATGCATTTCCATGAACATTTCTTGTGGATAACTCTGTAGAACTACTCTGAAGACTCTTGAAACAATCATCGACTGGGGTTTTATCGTTCTGATCCTGTGGGCTCCTCTGCCCCTGGGTTCGGCACGGCAGTGGTCGACTCTCGTTGCCCAGATTCTCATCGCCATGATCGCGCTCCTCTGGCTTCTGAAGATTTCCCTTTATTCAATTAAAGCTCGAAGCGAACTCTCAATCCATATACCGAAATTTTCAAGACTCCATCTTCTGGGATTGCTTTTCATTGCTCTTGTCATCCTTCAGATTGTTCCCCTTCCCCCGAAAATCCTCAGAATTGTTTCACCCAAGACTTACTGGCTCTACGCGGAGGCGATCCCGGGATATGACGGCCACAACCTTGAAATAAAAAGCATTGAAGAAAAATTCTTTGCTCTCGCTACTTCCGTAGAGATGGAAACCAATCAGAAGAAAAATCTGATGAAGGAGCGAGATTACGCCGCGAAAGTGCAGGAGAATATGGAGCTTGCCAAACAAGGGAAGGATAACTCGTCATGGAGTATGCGACAAAGCTCCTGGAAACCCATATCCATCCATCCTTACAGAACAAGAGAGATGCTCTTCAAGATCATTTCCTTCTTTCTCGTCTTTCTGGTGGTGACGGAACATTTCAAAACACGGGAAAAGGTTGATAAGATCCTGAAGACTCTTCTCGTGATTGGCACATTCGAGGCTTTCTACGGGCTTCTGGAATACTTAAGCGACCACCAGCATATCTTTTTCTTCGAAAAGATCTATAACCGAGATTCTGCCACAGGGACCTTTGTCAACCCGAACCACTTTGCCGGATTCCTGGAAATGACTCTTCCAATCGGTCTCGGATTGTTCTTTTATCTAATCCAGAAATCCGAATGGAAATCGGAAACATTTCGCGAGAAAGTGCTCTCCCTGTCTCACCCTCTGAAATTGAAGTGCTTACTCGTCTTTCTCTGCATATCCATTATCTTTGCTGGACTTCTCCTCTCTTATTCCAGGAGTGGTCTCATCGTCTGCGTTTTCTCCCTGATCTTTCTCTTTTCCTCCGCCATCTTCTGGTACCGGAAAAGAAGAACACAATTATCTCTTATCATGTTGATCCTTATTCTTATCGCTACCCCGTTCATAAATCATGGCTTTCAAAAGATGAGGGAAGGATTTGAATCTTTAGACATAGAGCTTTCGGGGGAGAAGACGAGAATGGCGGCTCTGAAAGATTCCCTGCATATTTTCCCGGATTTCCCGATCCTGGGATCCGGGTTTGGAACTTTTGAATATGCTTTTCTGATTCATTCCTCACACGACTGGGGTGTCCGATACGATTTCGCTCACAATGACTATCTGCAGATATTGGCAGAAACAGGAATCGCGGGGGCTCTGCTTGTGACTTTATTCATCATTTTGATCCTGCGCTTAGCTTATCGAAAAATCAGAAAGCATAGAACGGAACGACTTTCTATATTCTTCGGATTGACGGCTTCATTCATTGCGATATTGGGTCACGAATTCACTGATTTCAATCTCTATATTTACTCCAACGCGCTTCTGTTCTCGGTCGTTCTTGCCTTGATAATCATTGAGGGAGGAGGAAAAGGAAATCAGGAAAGTGTACTTGAAAGGAAGATCATTGTAAATGGTTTTTGAAATCAGAAATAGATTTTTTTTACTGCAGATCCTTCTGACGACTTTGTTGGCCATCTCTCTTGGATACTACTCCCTGAAGCATCTCACGGCATCCTTCATCAATCTCCGATTGAAGATCCTCTCCCCCCAAGAGGAAGAATCAAAGAAAAAGCCGAATCAGAAGAAGAGTCCCTTGCAGAGCCATTTCAAGAAGCTGGAAGAAAGTCTGTCCCTGGCAAGGATGGGATGCGTGAAAGAAAAGGATAATCCTTTCTATTGCCTGAAAGTCTCGGAACTTGGACTGGAAGCGTTTTCCCTGAGTCCAGACGAGAAACTCAGACTCATGGAGATACTTCACCCACATGCGCCGAAGAGAATGGATGAGGATCAGATGCTCATCAGAGAGATCTTTGAGCTTCTATATTCTTCTCTTGTTCTCAACCCCTCGAATTTCAGGTCATTGCTCTATCTGACACAGCTTGTCGAAATCAGCCTGAATTTTGCCAAAGATTTCATCGATCTTGACTCAATGAAGGACGCCCATGCTCTTTCCGGTCATTACATAGAGCGCGCTTTGAAACTGAACCCTTCCCATGCCCAGCTCAACAGCCTGGCGGGAAAATACTTCCTTCAGATGAGGGAGGCAGAAAAGGCCGGACAATATTTCAGAAAGGCATTAGACCTTAACAGGAATCTCTCGGCAACGATCTTTTCCGAGATCCAGTACGAAAGAGACCGGGAAGAAGTCATAGATTTGATCCTGGAAAACAAACCCGAATTGCAGAGCCTGTACGGAGATTTTCTTTTCGATAGTAAAAACTATGAGGATGCCGAAGAGTACTTTAATGAGAACTTCCGACTATCAAGAGACAGGATGGCCCCCTATCGGAAACTCTGTCAGCTCTACACTGCTTCCGGGAAGAATGAAGAGACGAGGATCCTGTCGGAGAGGATGCTCAAAGAGGGATACGTAAAGAAGGCTGAAGATCTTTCAGAGGTTTACTACCATATAGCTTCAGCCATGGAAAAGAGCGGAGACTTGCACGGCGCGATAGAAGCCGCGCAAAAGGCCGTCGAGAATAACGGCCAGGAAATCCGAAATCACTACCAGCTCGCCAGACTCCATTTGAAAAATGGAGAAACCGATCTAGCCCTATCAAGATTGCAAGTCATCCTCAGACGTTTTGACCGCAAGACGATCCGGGAGAGCGGTATCAATGTCCATCTCCTGCTGGGCGAAGCCTACGAGAAAAAGGACGATATCCTCAAAGCCTATGAGGAATACAACAAAGCCTTGAAGCTTAACCCCGATAACAATGAAATCCGGAAAAAAATAAACTTCCTCGCCAAAGGACTGCGGTAGGGACCTATTCGCTGCAGGAATTCAGGCAAGCCAGTAAGCAGGGATATGCGAAATCGCGGCTGTCATAAAATCTCCCGTATGGGCAATATATCCCTTCTTGACATTATATTTTTTCAGGAAATTGCTCATCCCGCGATGGATACGTGCATGGGTCTTCACCTCTATGGGAATCAATTCCCTACCACTTTCACAAACAAAATCTACTTCAGTAACATCTTTCGTGCGCCAGTAATAGAGATGGTCCATTTCCTTTTTTCTCTTCGTCAAACCCGTGAATACGGCATTTTCGAGAAGAATGCCCATATCCGTTCTGGATGGTGAAGCACTCAAATCATTGATAAGGTAATTGCGCAATCCGTTATCAAGCCAGTAAATCTTACTAGCTTTCCGGACTTCGACCCGGTGACTCCTAGAATAAGGAGGAATCATCGATATAAGAAAAGAGTTCTCAAGAATGGAAAGAAAGTTCATCACCGTTGGTCTTGATATTCCTACTGTTCTTGAGAGTTCGGAAACATTCACCAGGGAACCTGCCTGACTTGCTAGGACTCTGACAAGATCATTGAACTTGTGGATATTTCCAATATGGAAAAGACTTCTGATATCTTTGTAGATGTAAGAGTCAACGATCTCGCCCAACAGTTTTGTCTTCTTCTCAAAACTGCTCTCAAGAGCGATCCTTGGATAACCCCCAAAGATCAAGAATTCATGAAAGAATTGGTCGTAATCTTCTTTAAAAAACCGAGTAATTTCCTCTATCTGCTTAAAAGGCTCGGAAGGTAAATTCTTAGCAAGATTCTTTCGTTCTTTGAAATGAAGAAATTCGCGAAAACTCAGCGGATAAAGTGTAAAAATCAGTTTTCTTCCCACCATGGCTTCCTTGAATTTCAGCCTGATACCCAATGCCGATGAGCCGGTGCCTATCACTTTGAATTTATTTGAATAGTGATCCACGCTGAGTTTAATAAACCTTGAAAGATTATCCAGATAATGTATCTCATCTAGAAAAAGATAATTTCTTTTCTGGAAAGAAGCGCCAATGGAAGACAAGAATCTCATAAGATTCTCCGGACCCTTTTTTACCTGGTCGAGATTCCTGGAGTCTTCCAAGTCAAGATAGAATGCATTTTCTTGTGTCTTTATGCTTTCCATTATCATTTTCAGAAGCGTCGTTTTCCCGACCTGCCTAGAACCTAGAATGATGATAGCCTCCGGTCCCTCTAAATACGTTACTATATCTTTTCTCAACTCCCGATCATAGAACATGCAGGTATCTCCTTTATCAGGCTTATATTACTAAAAAGTAGGGATATTTGTAAATAGCTATATACAAACAACTCGGGCATTTGATAATGGCTATTAACAAATGGCGGAAAAAAGTGTACTATTCCCAGCGGGCGCGGAAGGTGATAAAGAAGGATTGAAAGATGAGATAGAGGTCGAGCCAGAGGTTCATCTTCCTGACATAGAGGAGGTCAAAGCGGAATTTGGAATGATGGTGGGCATCTCGAGGCGCGAAGATCTGGGCGAGCCCGGTGAGCCCAGGGCGGACCTTCAACCGCTCTTCAAACCCTGAAATATCCTCTAGCCTTATTATCTCCCCATTCTTGCCATTAACACCCTTCTGCAAAATCTCTTTGGGCCGCAGAGCTCTCGGACCAACAAAGGACATATCACCCCTCAAGATATTGACAAGCTGGGGAAGTTCATCCATAGCAGTTTTTCTCAGAACCCTTCCAACGCGCGTGACGCGAGGATCATTCCGGCTGGCCTGGACCGGACCGGTATGCTTCTCGGCATCAGGAATCATGGAGCGGAACTTCAACGCTTTAAAAATCTTGCCTCTCCTGCCGATCCTTTCCTGCCTGTATAAGACTGGTCCGCCATCCTCAACCTTGATCAAGAGGGAAATGATAACCCAGAGAGGGAGAGAAATGAGCAGACCAACGGAGGAAAGGAAGATGTCAAATCCTCTTTTTAAAAAACCATTTCCCGAAATTGGCATCATTGCCTTTGATAGTTTATGCTTTTTCTATAGCCCTATTTTTTTGCTTGCATAAATCTTTGCATCCATAAGGAATAGAAACTAAAAACCTTGGAGCAAATGAAAAATTAAGCCCATTTATTCCAATGCCTTGGCAGATTTTTTAAATTTGAGCATGGCTTGGCGGATAGGCTAAGGTGTGCCACACGGCACTACTCAAGAGCTTTCTATTTTCTTTTTCCAATTCTGCATCATAGAGAGAATAGCCATGTTTCTTTAAAATATCGCTAACATCTTCAATCAGATTTGACGAAACTTCGCACAAAATTATTGGCTTCACTTCTGATAGCATTTTTTCTGCTCCTTTTAAAACCAGGTATTCAGCACCTTCAACATCTATCTTAATAATATTGGGGACAGCATATTTATCCAGCAACCAATCCAAACTCACAGTCGGAACAAGCTGGATCTCACGTATTCCACCAGTCTGAGATGATCCATCACAATTGTTCAAGTAGTTGGCAGCTCTTCCACGTTTTGCGATATTAAATTTTGCAATCCCAACAGAATCCGAAACTGCAACTGGAAGAACATCTACACAAAGATGAATGTTTGTTTTTAATTGCGATGATTTTCGTAGGATGTTGACTAGCCACATATCTGGTTCGATAGCTAGAACTTTACCTTTTTGTCCAACCAGATTCGCTGCAGCAAAGCGCAGCGTCCCAAAATGAGGTGGAAATTGATTTAGCGAATCCATCCTACCCATCTCCTGAATCATTGTCAACCTTCTCTTACGCCGCCTCCATGAGCTCCGCCCACCCGATGACGATCGGTTCCTTT